>CAYPKC010000017.1:0-13167 GCA_964411215.1 uncultured Eggerthellaceae bacterium
GCCGTCGATGTCGAAGATGTTGTCGATGCGGGCACCCATCTTGTCTTTATCGGCAAAGTTGCAGAAGCGCAGATGATCTCTGATGCGGAGCCTTTGACCTATGACTACTATCACAAGGTGCTCAAAGGCAAGACACCGCCCAAAGCTGCGTCCTACGATACGTCTGAGAGCGCATCCCCTGCTGAAAGCGCCGAGCCGACCACCGCTGCGCAAGAGAGTGCAAACGGTACCGGAGAGGTGCGTTACGGCTGGCGCTGCACGCTCTGCGGATACATTGTGGAAATGGACGAGCTTCCCGATGATTTCACGTGCCCCATCTGCGGTGTCGACAAATCATTCTTCGAACGAATAGAACTCTAGAAAGTAGCAACTGTGCGAGCTCTTCCCACTCAAAAACTCAATCCGAAGATAAAAGCGGTATGGCGCATTAACGATGCGATCTGGATTGTGATTTCCTATGTGATCTGCGCCCTTCCGTTCTTTATTGTCTCAGGCGTAGATCCTGAACAAGGATGGACGTCCATTGTCACGCTCATCGAAGCCATTGTCTTTATCGCGTTGTTGATTCTCTGTGTGGTGGTACTGCCTCCCATTCGCTATGCACGCTGGCGCTACGATCTCACCGAGAATTACCTGGATATCGCCAAAGGCATCTTTTGGCGGAAACGCTACATCATCCCGTTCATTCGCGTGCAAAACACCGATACGCGACAGGGACCTCTTCTGCGCGCTTTCAAGCTGGCAAGCGTCACCGTATCTACCGCCGCTGGCGCACATGAAATAATGGGGCTTGATACGGAGTTGGCTGATGAAGTCCGCGATCGCGCTGCTGAATTTGCACGGCTGGCACGCGAGGACGTGTAATGCAGCCTGCAGGTCCATACGCGCCTCCGCAAAGCACACCACCTACAACCAACACAAGCGGGGTTGAAAAAAGGCGTGTTCATCACAGCTACATTTGGCTCGGTGGTTTAGGCGCAGCGTGTGCTGTCATTGTCGTGTTATTGCTCAGCGGAAGCTCTGGCATTGTAGCGCTCGTGAGCGCCCTGTCAGAATTATCGAACGGTTCTGCCGCCCTTGCTTTCGGCACCCTTTTCACCATTCTTGCCATCATTGTTCCCATTGTGGTGATCTTCGGCATTGTTGTTGGCTTGCAAGCTTTGTCCTACAAGTACCTGTGGTACGAAGTCGGCCCCGAAGAAATAAGCGTCTACTCAGGCATTTTCGTCAAAAAGCGTGTGCATGTTCCGTATCAGAAGATCCAAAGTGTCGATGAGCGTGCAAGCTTGATACAGCGTATCTTCGGCGTTTGCAATGTGTTCATCGATACTGCAGGCGGAGCATCGAACAAAGCTGTGCGCATCCCCTATCTCAGAAAACGCGATGCGGAAGATTTGCGTCACGAACTCTACGCGCGCAAACAATATGCTGAGCAAGCGCAAGCTGCAGCGTACTCTGGGGCCGTTGTCGCACCTTCATCTGAAGGCAACTTCCTCGATTTTGGCGAAAACGCGTGGCGTGCGGCAGGAGACGGCTTCTTTTCCGGCGGTACCGTGGCCATGGAGGCGCCCACGTTTGAGTACCGCCTCACCAACAAGGAGCTTTTCTTTACCGGGCTATCCAATAGCTCGGGATTTGTCCTTGCCATCCTTGCCCTTGTCGGCGTGCTTTCGCAACTCTTCTCCTTTGCCGACATCATTGCCCCCTCAAGCAGTGACGCGCTTATTGCGACAGGCGGGGTCTTGTTCAGCGGCGCAGAGGCGGCATTCGGACTGGGACTTGCGATCACCTTTCTTGCTGTCGGCATCATCTTGGCAGCAGCTGTGATATGGGGCTTTTCAATACTGGGAACCTGCATCCAATACGGCGGCTTCCATGCCCGCAGAAGGGGCTCGCGCATTGAGGTTGAACGGGGACTTCTCAAGCATCAAACTGACAGCCTTGATATCGAGCGCGTCCAATCCGTTATCATCAAGCAGTCGTTCATCAGGCGCATTATTGGATACTGCGAACTCTCGTTGGGCAAGGTATCAGCCTCGCATGAATCTGATTCGGGAAACCAGCAAAACGCAGCTGAGCACCTTGGGCTTGTGGTGCATCCCTTCGTCAAGGTGAGCCAAGTAAACGCCATTATCAACGGACTCATTCCTGAATATGCCGCTTTTCCGCCAGCTTCTGTCCGCGTTGCCCCGGTAGCTCTTCGCCGTGGTCTCATCAGGCGTTGTATCTGGCAAGGAGGAGGCTTCTGGCTTGCCATCAGCACACTGGTCGTGCAGATCATCATGTATATCGTTGGCCTTGCCGTCAACGATCCCGACTTCTTCATTGCGCAAGAAATCATTGGCAATGTGTGCGCCGGGCTCTACGTCGTTGCCGCCATACTCGTTGTGTACGATATTGTGAACACCGTCTATTGGTTCCGCGAATCTGCTCTCGGTGCAAATACCCGGTTCCTGGTCCTGAAAAATGGCGGCCTCTCAAACACGACTATTACCATTCCCCGCAACAAAATCCAATTCGGTTATACCCGGACAAATCCCCTGCAACGAATGGCAAAGACCTCTACCGTGCTTGCCGAGACAGCAGCCGGCATAACAGGCACGACGACGCAGCTGATCGACGTTCACGAAGAAGTTGCTTCGCGCTATCTTGCCTGGATAGAGCCTCACGGCGGCAACACCTCCCTCACCTATGCAGACTGAGCGCAAAACGTGTCTATCGGCAATCAGCGGAGGCGTTGATAGCTCGGTTGCAACCAAGCTCTTACAAGAGGCCGGCTACGCTGTTGAGTGCGTAACATTAGAGCTTATAGAAGATAAAGCGCTCATTCGCGCAGCTCAAAACGTCGCACATGAGCTAGGGTGCGTCCTTACTATCTATGATCAGCGTGAAGCCTTCGACACGTGTGTCATGAAAACGTTTGTCACGTCGTATCTCGAAGGGCGCACACCGAATCCTTGCATCGATTGCAACAAGCATTTGAAATTCGGGAAGCTCCATGAAATGCGTGCTCGCGAAGGATTTGACTATCTCGCAACGGGACACTATGCCCGCATTGTATACAACGCAAAGACGGATCGATTCGAGCTTGTGCGAGGAGCAGATACTGCTAAAGACCAAAGTTACTTCCTCTACACCATGACCCAAGATGAGCTTGCTCACACGCTGTTTCCTCTTGGATCAATGACCAAGGAGGAGGTACGCCGCATTGCACGCGCACAAGGGTTTTCCAGCGCCCAGAAAAGCGAAAGCCAAGATATCTGTTTTATACCGCACGGCTCCTACATCACCTTCATTGAAAACTATCTTGCGTACGAGGCGGAAAGCGACAAAGCGGAAACACTGGGTAAATCTTCCTGTAAGGCGCCTTGCACAAGCTCGCTTGATGCAAAAGGCGACTTCTCTCTTTTAGAGGCAGGATCTATCGAAGATACCTGCGGCACCGTGCTTGGCACCCATACGGGGCTTGCCCATTACACCATAGGCCAGCGCAAAGGAATTGGCGTTGCCGCAAAAGAGCCCCTGTATGTCATTGGCAAAGATGTCTCGCGCAACGTTTTGATCGTGGGTGTGAAAGACGAGCTTTCCGTGAAGCAGGTGAGCGCGCATGACGTCAACTTCGTTTCGATCGACGACGCTTCGTGTGCCGATCATATGCCTGTGTTCGTCAAGACATCTTACCGCCAGACTCCCGTGCCGGGGCATGCGTCCTTTGACGGCACCAGAGTGCACGTTGCCTTAGACAGAAGCATTGTCCGCCCGTCCTCGGGGCAGGCACTTGTCCTTTACGACGCCGCTACCTGCGAAAAGGTACTTGCGGGAGGAACCATCGCAGAACCGACCCCCGAGGGTATGTCTTAAACTGACAAAACTGTAAGGCATAAGTAAGCTAGTTCGATGGCACTTCTGTGCCGCTTTAGAGAAGATAATCCTGCACCCGATGCGACAGAAAGGATTATCATCTTGAAGATCTCGACTATCCCTAAAGTACTTGGCGCTGGTATAGGCAGCGTTTTGATTGTCGTAGCTGCCGTGATGTGCATAGGCGCTCTGTCCATGCAGCAGCTTCCTCGGTTGGAAAGGATTAAACATGTCTGAAGTCATAGCAACCCCGCCGTTTGGAATGGATGCAACGAATGCAGCTCTGCACAATGCCATGGATCAAAACGGTGCCTCGCCCATTTCACCAATCTTGAGCGTACGCGACGTGGCAAAGACCTATGGCTCGCGTGATGCTGTCACGCACGCTTTAAACGGCGTGAGCTTTAACGTCGAGCGCGGCGAATTCATTGCCATTATGGGTCCTTCCGGCTCAGGCAAAACGACGCTGCTCAATTGCATATCAACGATAGACCGTGTCACCAGCGGACATATTCTGATAGACAACAACGACATCACCGCGCTTTCGCGCAAGCGCCTTGCAAAGTTCCGCAGAGATCGCTTGGGCTTCATCTTCCAAGATTCAAACCTGCTCAACACGCTCAACGGATTCGAGAACATCTCGTTAGCCCTCACGATTAAAAAGACGGCTCCGAGCAAAATCTCAGATCGCGTGAACAGCATTGCAAAGCAATTCGGCGTCGAAGACTGCCTGAAGAAATATCCTATCCAGATGTCAGGCGGACAGATGCAGCGTGTTGCTGCGGCGCGTGCTATCGTGAGCGATCCTTCCCTCATTCTGGCCGACGAGCCAACGGGTGCTCTCGACTCGCGCAATGCGCAGATTATGCTCGATACGCTTTCAATGATGAGCTCTGATTTGTATGCCACCATCCTGATGGTCACCCACGATGCCTTTGCAGCATCCTTCTCTGACAGAGTGCTCTTCATCAAGGACGGTCATCTGTTCAACGAGCTCTATAAAGGACAAACTTCTCGCGAAGAGTTCTTCACCCGGATCCTGGAAGTGATCTCGTTTCTGGGAGGCGATGTGAGATATGCTGTGTAAGCTTGCAGTTCGAAATATCCATCGTTCGATCCGCGACTATACCATCTACTTCGTCACTATCTTATTCGGCGTTGCCGTTTTCTATGCGTTCAATTCCATCGGAAGCCAGCAGGTGATGTTTGACCTCGAGTCAAACGCATCGAAAGACATGCTTGGCATGACGCAAATGTTTATCAATATGTTTTCATGGATTGTCGCAGCCGCTCTGGGCTTTTTGATGATATATGCCAATCAGCTCTTGATCCGACGCAGAAAACACGAATTCGGCATCTATCTCACGCTGGGCATGAAACCATTTTCTGTTTCATGCATCGTGCTTATTGAGACGATCTTAGTTGGATTAGCATCATTAGCAATTGGCCTTGTGATCGGCATATTGCTCTCCCAATTGCTGTCTTTTGTCACGGCCTCGCTTTTTGGGGTCATGATCACCCATTATGAATTCGTATTTTCGCTTGATGCCTTTATTTCTACCTTAGTCAATTTCGCCATCATCTATGCGGTCGTGCTTATCTTCAATGTTGTTGCGATCAACCGCTACAAACTCATTACCCTGCTTTCCGCAAACGAGAAAAACGAGCGCATTGTCATGCGCAATCCTGTTGCAAGCTTGATAGCATTCATTGTGTCCATCGGCATTCTTGCTGTTGCCTACCAGCAACTCTCTGAAAATGGATTGAGAGATTTCGATGGCCAATTCTATCTTGCAACGGCATTGATGCTCATTGGTACCCTTATTCTATTCTGGTCGCTTTCGGGTTTTGTTATCAGCATCATCACCCATATTCGCGGATTATATTTGCGTGGTCTCGTTCCTTTTACCACCCGTCAAATTTCTAGCAAAGCAAATACTTCGTTTGTGTCACTCTGGGCTATTTGCGTCATGCTCTTCTTCTCGATTACCGTTTTCTCTACCGGCATGGGTCTGTTGAACGTATTTACTTCTGATCTGGAAGAAGCGAATCCGTATGACGATACCCTTCATGCTGCCTATTACACCGATTCCTATGAAATGAAAACCATTAACGACTCTGTTGCTAATGTCGAAGAGTTCGAAGAAAAATACCCCAATGTCTTTGCGGATGGCGAAAAATACGATTGGAACATGATTGAAAAATTCGAGGCTGCGGTGCCCGAATGGAATAAGTTCGTAAAAGAAGCAACACAGACAGATCAGTGGCTCTTGCCAGGAACAAGTTACAGCGCCTTGTTCGAGAAGGCAGGACTTCTTGATGAAGCAAAGGAAATCTCAGAAAACTTTGCAAAATACAATCTTTTCGCCATAAGCAAATCTGATTACATTGAAGTGATGCAGTCCCAAGGAAAGCAACCACGCGCCTTCAATGACAATCAAATCCTGCTCAGCAATAATCTTGATACTACACAATCGTTTGCAACTGGCATTGTTAAACACAATTCTTCGATAGAGATTTTGGGAGAAGCGTATGAACTGCTTCCCGAGATAGAAGATCTTCAGTATCAAAACAATGCCCTTACCAGCAATACTCTCACCTTTATTGTGCCTGACAGCGTTATTGATACGCTTCGCAATGCAGGGGCACTTCCCACCTCAAGCGACGTGAATGTGAACTTTTGGGAATCGAACTATACCTATGATCAAGATTTCGCACGCGCACTCGCTCAAGCATTTCCCGCTGCCGATGGTGCAACCTATACAAAAAATGGTACAGATGTCACCGACGTGACGTTCCAAGCAACCCCGTGGCCGCTCACAAGCTCTATTAGCAAACTGGATATGATTGATCAGGCACGCGGTATGCGTATGCTTATTACCTATCTTGCTATTTATATTGGCTTTATATTCCTTGTGTGTACCGCAGCCATCTTGGCTATCCAGCAATTAACGCTGACAACCGATTCGCTTGCCCGCTATCGTTTGCTTTCTAACTTAGGTTGCGATCGTAAGATGCTTTTTAGATCGCTGTTGGTGCAAATCCTTATCTACTTCCTTGCACCTTTAGTCGTTGCGATTTGCCATGCACAGTATGCCCTTTCCGTCTTGTCTGGCACTTTATTTAACATCATGCACACGGACATGACCATGCCGCTTTTGATGGCACTGCTGCTGACATGCGGAATCTATGTGGTTTACTTTGTCATTACCTATTTCACGAGCCGCGGTGTTGCAAGTCAGGCTATCAGACAGAACTAGCAGGCAAGGCTGGCGCATCCGTTGGCTCCCCCACAAGGCTTTCCACATCGCGGGCGATCATCAATTCCTCGTTGGTAGGGATAACAAGGATTTTGACGCGGCTTCGATCTTCGTTAATAAAGCGCTCCCCCTCGCGCATTCTATTCTTGCGATGATCAAGCACGATACCCATGGGCTCAAGCCCCGCTAAACATTGCTCACGCATATAGGCGGAATTTTGCCCAACGCCTGCGGTAAATACAATGGCATCTGCGCCTCCCATAACCGCGAAGTACTGCCCGATATAGCGCTTGATGAAATACGCATAGATCTCGCAAGCTAAGATCGCGCGCTCATTTCCTGATACAGCGGCTTGCTCGACGACGCGCATATCTGAGGATATGCCCGAAACGCCGAGCAGGCCGCTTTTCTTATTCATGATCTCATTCACTTCTGCCGCTGAATACCCCAAACGCTCTTGGATATGCGTCACGACAGCCGGGTCGATAGTGCCACACCGCGTGCCCATCATAAGGCCATCAAGAGGGGTGAGGCCCATGGTGGTATCAACAGCCACGCCATGGTCGATAGCTGCAATGGAAGCGCCATTTCCCAGATGGCACGTAATGAGCCTGAGATCGCGCACGTCAGCACCAAGCATGGCTGCCGCACGCCGTGAAACGTAACGATGCGACGTTCCATGGGCGCCGTATTTGCGAATCTTGTATTGCTCGTAGTATTCATACGGCAGCGGATAGACATACGCACGCGGCGGAAGACTGGTGAAGAACGCGGTATCAAACACCGCGACATGGGGGACGTTTGGAATCAGCTCTTCGCACGCAAGGATGGCCGAGAGTGCCGGTGGATTATGAAGCGGGGCGAGTTCAGAGCATCGATCGATTTTTTCAATGACGTCATCATCGATAACGACTGATTCTGAAAAGTATTCTCCTCCGGATACGATTCTGTGACCGATAGCGTCTATCTCATCAAGGGAGGCCAAAGGCCCGCGCTCTTCTTCGATCAGGCGATTGATAACCACTTCAAGGGCTTCTTTGTGATTGCTGAAATGGCCGTGCTTCTCTAGCTCGCCAAAACCGCGGTCGAATTTATGCACCGAATCGGGAAGGCCTATGTTTTCGACAGCACCTCGCACCAGAACTTGCCCATGCTTGCCATGCAAGTTGATTAGTTGGTATTTGAGAGACGAGCTGCCTGCGTTGATCGTTAGCACTTTCATGATGCAACCCCCGATCTGATTACATGTCTATGTCTATCTGGCCGTGCGCATTCTTCCCCTTTTTGTTTCAACGATAATGACGATATCGCTAAGAGAGGCACTATGTTCTCTGAAGGAAAAGATGTTGGATAAGCATTACCCAAATAAGAAGGATACAGAAAAGGCAAAGGCGAAGACGCCGTCACGCTATGGCGAAATCGTGCGCATTAGCATTATCGGCATTGTCGCCAATGTCCTTCTTGCAGCCTTTAAGGCTATTGTTGGCTTTGCTGCGGGTTCAATCGCTATCGTCTTAGACGCGCTCAACAGCTTAACCGACGCGTTTTCTTCCATTGCCACCATTATTGGCGAGAAAATTGCGAGCTTGCGTCCTTCCCATAAATATCCCTATGGCTATGGGCGTGTCGAGTATTTAACGTCCATTTTGATCGCGGTTATTATCGCAGCCGCTGGCATTATTTCGCTGGATGAGTCGATCAGGCGCCTGTTGCATCCCTCTCCTCCTGATTACACCACGGTCACGCTCATCGTTTTGGTTGTTGCAACCATCGTCAAAATTATTTTGGGCTTTATCTTTATCAGGCATGGTCGCGCGATTAATTCCCAACCACTTTATGCCTCTGGCGTTGATGCTCTCTATGATTCGGTGCTTACGTTTGGAACGCTTGTCGCCGCTGCCATTTGTATGATTTGGAAAATCGATATCGATGGATGGGTTGGCGCCGTGATATCGCTCTTTGTCATTAAAGCCGGCATCGACATTTTGCGCGACGCCTTAAGCTCCATCATCGGCATGCGCCCCGATGAAAAAGTCGTCCAAAAAATTCGCAATATTATCGTTGAGCACGAAGGCGTTAAAGGCGTTTACGATCTCATGATCGATAGCTTTGGACCTGAATTCATGTGGGTTGCCGCTCATATAGAAGTTCCCGATAGCATGCGTGCAAGCGAAATACATGAAATCACGCGCCATATCTCGGAAGACCTCTATAACGAATGCAACGCGCGGGCAATTCTCGGTATCTACGCCACAAACTCAACCGGCGCCTATAAGGATATGCATCAAAAGTTGGAAGAGCTGGTCAAGCACCATCCTGAAATATTAGGCGTGCATGGTTTCTATGTCGATGAAGATGTGAAACATATCGACTTCGACATGGTCGTTGATTTCAATCACGACCCCGAAGCGATTAAAAAGCATATCGTGTCAGAGATGTCGAAATACTATCCCGGCTACACGTTTAATGTCATAACCGACTTTAACTATGCGGGCTAATCGATTGTTGTCTCAGCTTTTGTTCTCTTGAACGTACCTGAAAATCCGTACGTCTGCGCGCAACCGCGGTCTTTGCTTTGAGAGCTTCTGCAAGTTGCGTGGTAGGCAGCCATTCACTCACCAGGACTGCGCAGAAGATTAAAGCAAACCCGCAGACCATAGCCACAGTCAGCGCTTCGCTTAAGAATGCAATCGAGAAAATAACGCCAAAGACCGATTCAAAGCTTAATAAAAGAGCACCCGAAGACGGTGACACGCGCGCCAACCCGACATTCTGCAGTAAGAGCGCAGCACAAGTTGCAAACACGATGATGTAGACAATGCTGCCGAAGACGTCAGGTTGTGCGAGCAATGAGAGCGCCGGCGGTGCTTCTGTTGACGCAGCGAGACCGAGCGCAAGCGCACCACCAAAGATAAATTGGAGTGCCGTGATCGCCATCATATTCATGCCAGGTGCCCACTTCGAGGTCAGCACAACTTGGATGCCGAACATGATCGCGCTGATGAGCGTGATGCCATCGCCCCACCCCATGACAAGATCGCTCTTGCCGTAGAGTGAGACAAGCCCAATGCCTGCCAAGCACAGCAATGCCGCGCAAATGTTGAACGCTGTCGGGCGCTTGCGCATAAAGAGCCATGCAAGAAAGGGCACGAGCACACAATAGAGCCCTGTTAAAAAGGCACTTTTTGCAGCCGTTGTATCAGTTAAGCCCCACGTATTGAGCACATAGCCGGCGATCATGGGAAGACCGAGAAGAAAACTCACTTTTATATGTTTGAGAAGATCGCCTTGCGCGGCAAGTTTTATCAATTGCGGCAAAAAGCAAGCGCACAAAATCAACCCAGCTGAGAAAAAGCGTATGCCCACAAGCCAAAACGGCGGAATCTCATTCACGGTGCTTTTAATGAGCACGGTTCCAAGACCCCAGATAACCGCAGCAAGCAGCAGTAAAAGCTGGAATTTCAATGCTTTTGTCTGTGTAATGAATGTTTTCACGAGGCGCCATTATACAGACCAAAAGAGCGAATAGTAACCCCCGATTTGTGCATCTTCTGTGGTGATAGGGATTCCATCTTGCAAGAATGTAAGGTGATTTCCCCACACAAATAGGAATACAATTTTGCTCAGAAGTTAATCGCGAATGAGACTCACGCGAGACGCATTGTAATGAGGCGGAAATAGTATGGCACGTATTTGCATAGTCGAAGATGATGAAGCACTGCGCACAGAGGTAGCTCATCTCCTAGAATTGCAAGGCTTCGAAACCCATCTGTGCCTTGATTTCGAACACGCAACGCACGATATTTTGGCCTCTGATCCTGATTGTGTGATTCTGGATCTGAAACTCCCCTCCTCTGATATCAATGTCGATGGATACTCGATTTGCCGTGATGTGAGGCGGGAAAGCGATGTTCCTATTATTGTTTTGACCTCGGTGAATAACGAATTTGACGAAGTCATTTCCATGGGACTTGGTGCCGATGACTATGTAACGAAGCCATATCGACCAGCGGTGTTGTTAGCACGCATCAACTCTCTGTTGCGCAGATCGGCGGCGAAGAGTTCAGAAACTGACGGTACCTCAGATGATCACATGCATAGCACTTTAGAGAAGGGCGACCTCTCGCTTGACTTGGATTCATCCGAGGCAAGCTATGAAGGCAAACGCGCCATACTCACGCGCAATGAGCAGCGCATCTTGGCAATTCTCATGCGCAATGCAGGTACCATCATTTCACGCCAAGAAATCATGTGCTACCTATGGGAATCTGACACTTTCGTCGACGACAACACGTTAACGGTCAACATCAATCGCCTAAGAAAGACGCTTGCTTCCATAGGAGTGCCCGAAGACTTTATCACGACACGCAGAAGCCAAGGTTATATCGTGTTGCCCTCCACAGGTGATGAAGAGTAAGGGTAACAGAGGCGTCTGCGGTGAGAAGCGCACGATGCAGGCGCTATACGTTGATCAACGTTAAGAAGAATATAAAGAGAGCATGAAACAAAAACACGATGATAGGAAAACGTTCGGGGTTGCCTCCTTTCTGTATGATAGGCTCCCCGCCCTTGTGGTAGCGCTTATATTCATGGTGCTCATCGATACGATCATCATGGCAATCCTCGGAAATATTCAACTCATCGTTTTGCTCTGTTGCCTTGAGCTTGCTGGAAGCCTCATTATTATCGGCTGGTCATACATGCGTGAAGCGCGCTTTTGGCGTCAGGTCGATGCGTTGCTCGAGAACCTTGAAAAGTGCAATCAACTCGCGTCATTTTTAGAAGAACCGGGGTTTTTAAACGGCGTGCTTGCCAATCAGCTCGCAGAACATTTGGCGTTTGTCTCTAATGCTGAAACGCTGCAACTCTCATCAGATATGTCTTCTTTGCGTGACTATACCGAACTGTGGATACATGAAATTAAAACACCCCTTGCTGCCTCAAAGCTCATCTTGGCAGGCATGCATGGAGTTGAGGCGACAAAGCTAAAGCTTGAACTTGAACGCACCGAGGCACTTGTCGAGCAAGCGCTCTTTGCCGCACGTTCAACGAGCCTGACGAATGATTATCTCATCCGCGATGTTAATCTGCTGAATCTCGTTCAACAGGTGTGCAAGAACAATATGAATTATCTTGTTGCGCGGGATATATCGCTTGCCTTCGATATACCGGAAGACATGCACGTCCTTGCCGATAAAACGTGGATATCATTTATCCTCGCGCAGTTGATCATAAACTCGGCAAAATACGGGGCGAAGAATATCACGTTTTCAGCCTCTGTTGTCATGCCCCACACACCTGAAGGCCATGTCGTTTTTGAAGTCAAAGACGATGGATGCGGCATTCCCGCAACCGATGTCCCCCGCGTCTTCAATCGCGGGTTTACCGGAGAGGTCGGCAGGAGATACGGTTCTGCGACAGGCATGGGTTTATATTTGGCTGCCACCATGTGCAACCACATGGGCATCGGCATTTCTATTGCAAGTGAAGAAGAAAAAGGAACGCGAGTTATCCTCGCGTTCCCGGAAGATCGAACACGGATGGAATCATCCGAAACGAGATATTACATCTCCTCTGGTGAGGAAACTCCCAAAAGGGAAAGCGAAAGTGCAAGCACGATCCGCGTTGCATCGGAGAGTGCCAAACGGGCATTCTGAAGCGTTTTGTCTTCAACAAGCACATGGCAGTTGGTATAGAACTGGTGGAACAAACCTGCCAGATCCTGTGCGTAGTGCGTCAATCTGAAGGGAGCGCGATCCCTTGCCGCCAGCGCGATCAATGTGGGAAGATCAGCCATCTTGCGCATCAGCGCAAGCTCGGATTCATGGTTGAGTGAAGACAGGTCGCAATCAATCGGCACCAGCTTGCTTGCAAGTTCATTAATATCGATCTCGTGCGCCTCATATGCTTTGGCAAGATCCGGTGCATTCTCAGCAGCTGCACGTTTCAAGATCGAGCAGATGCGGGCATGGGCATATTGGACATAGTAAACAGGATTGGAGCTATCCTGCTTTTTCGCTTCTTCGATATCGAAATCGATCGGTTG
>CAYPKC010000018.1:0-12861 GCA_964411215.1 uncultured Eggerthellaceae bacterium
TGAATTTTCTCATGGTATTCGCATGTCCTTTCACAAATTAGCACTCTCGTATGTAGAGTGCTAAAATGATTATAAAAGCTCTCCCTGCCATGTCAAGGGTCTTGACGAATTATTGATGGACTGTCATCAGGTTTTGAAGTGCGAAGCTACTGGCAAGTGATGTATGCAGTCGTAAGCCGAGCATTACTGCTTTGAGCTTGTGACCACTTCATAGGAATCGCTTTTGACTTCGCGCTTGATAATGCGATAGCAGCAAATCGCGATGACTGGAATGCAGAGGGACACAAGCGCGCCGAAATCAAATCCCACAAGGCCTCCGAAGTTATCAATGACAATGCCGGCCACAGACGGTCCAACCGCAACGCCGCATATTTGACCCGCGTTGATCCACGTGATGGCTTCCGTAAGACGGTTTCCTGCTACGGCACGCTCGCAGGCAGCATTCGCCGTAATGAAAAACGGCGCGAAAAAGAGCGAGATGGCACTCGCGATAATAATGAACGAGATGGCAGAATTGATAAAAGCGATGGTGGCAAATGAGAGCCCCAAAAGGATAGCGAACAGGAGAAGCTGCTTATAAGGCGCGATACGGATGTGGATGCTGCCAAAGAAAAAGCCGACAGCAATAGAGACGATTGCTGAGAAGGCCATGCCGATGCTTGCGATGCTCGGATTGCCAAGCTCTTCGGCAAAGGCCACACTCGAGGTATCGAGCACGGCCAGAAGCGTGCCAGCCAAAAACATGAGGACAAAGAGCACACGCACCAAAGCCGAGGTGCGAAAGATCGTCTTTTTCTTGCCCGCAAACGTGTTTTCTTCTGTGGCACCTGTGTGCTTGGCAAGCTCATGCGACTCGTCGTGCTCATCCCCGACAGCCTGCCAACCCGGTTCCGGTTCGCTTGATTTTGCAAGCGTAAGCATAACGCAGCCGATCACATAGCAGATGCCGCCCATGAGCACACCTGCAATCGGAGTGATGCTTGACGCGAGCACAATGGCAATGGGCGGTCCCATCATGAAGCCGACATCGTCAAGAACGCCTTCATAGGAAAAGACTGCATGCATATTCGGCGCATCAGGACCAAGCTTGCCGCCGCGAATGAGATACGTCCAGCGCGCACGCACGAGCGCTTGCGGATTAGGAAGAAAGCCCATGAGTATGGCAGCGACAAAGAACAACCATTCAGGCCCTTTCAACGAGACGTTCACGAGCATGATCGCAAGTCCCACAATGCTGATCGCGCAGGCAGCAGGAATCACGCGCGACTGCCCGTAGTCGTCGATCAGCTTTCCAATGCGGGGAGCAATCAGAAACAGCACAAAGGCAATGGCCGAAGAGACAAACCCTGCCATAAGAAACGAATAGCCCGCAAGCGTCAGCATGCTCACCACGCCTATATTCATCATATAGGCATACAGGCGCATGAAAAAGCCAGCCGTGTCAAACACACGTGCTGACTTAACGCTGAAGATCTTCTTATAGATTGTCAGCTCAACGGCAGCGATGACGTCTCCTTGGTCTCGTGCTTATACGATCACCATATCGTGGGTTGATTGCGTGAATACCTCAAAGCCATGATTAACGATAACACCAAAATCTTCAAGCCGCATACCAAAACGCCCCGGCACATATATGCCAGGCTCCACCGTAACGACGTTGCCCGCTTCGAGAGGAGCTTCATTTCTCGGTGATAAGGAAGGCTCTTCATGAATTTCTATGCCGACTCCGTGGCCAAGACCGTGGCCCATGAGGCCGCCAAACCCGCCCTCCTCAAGGACGGAAAGCGCGCATTCATGTGCATCGCGCCCCGTGATACCGGGCTTGAGCAGCGCTTCTACGGTTTCGTTGGCACGGCGCAGGCATTCCCATGCACGAAGCATGTCTCCTTCGGGCGCACCTAAAAAGACCGTTCGCGTCATATCCGAGCAATAGCCTTCAAAGCGCGCACCGAAATCCATCACGACGCACTGCCCTGCTTCAAGCTTCTTTTCGCTCACCACTGCATGAGGCGAGGCGCCGTTCTCTCCTGTCGCGACGATCGTTTGAAAGGCAAGTGATTGCGCTCCTTGCCGCAGCATGAAGTCATCAAGCTCAAGCTGCACTTCACGCTCTGTCATGCCAGGACGCATAAACTCGCAGATGTGCGTAAATGCTGCATCGGTGGCCGCTTGGGCTGCTTTCATGCGGCGGATTTCGAAATCGTCTTTGACCGCACGCAACTTCAAAACAACGTTGGATGTTTCTTTGAAGGGATAAGGCCGTACGTCTTTTGCCTGAGTGGACGCTTCCTTTTCCATGAAGGCACGCTCGAGGGCCCGGTACTGGCTAAGCGTGATGGTGTCTTCAATGCCGAGTGTGCAAGCCTTGCCGGGGTAAGCCGCGCACAAATCCTCCCACGCCTCGTGCACCCATGCGCTGAACGCTTTTGTTTCCGCATCAATGGCAAATACCGTATCGTGCGCTTCGCGCTCCATTGCCGTGACATAGCGCGAATCGGTATGGATGAGCACGTCTGAGCGGTAAGGAGAGGCAAAGGCGATATGCGCCTCTTCGTCATCAAAGACCTGGCGAAAGGCCGTCAACCATTCAATGTCAGGCGTGCGATGGATCGCAAAAGCATCAAGGCCTGCTTCCTGCATTGCCTGTTGCAGACGGCGTATGCGCCCTTGCGCCATTTCTTTAGGCGCTCTGAGTGCAGAACACATCGATGGCCTCCTTGTAACCCGCCTTACCATGTCCTTTGATCTGAGCTACGACCACGCCATCAAACACGGAGATGTGGCGGAAGTTCTCTCGCGCATCGACATCAGAAATGTGCACCTCGACGACGGGCACATCAATAGCGGCGACCGCATCGCGCAGCGCATAGGAGTAGTGGGTATGCGCGCCTGGATTGTAAACGATGCCATCGTATATGCCGTTTGCCGCATGAAGGCGGTCAATCAGCTCTCCTTCGTGATTGGACTGAAAGCAGTCAACGTGAATGCCTTTTTCTGCAGCGTAGTCGGTGACCTCCTGCTCAAGAGAAGCAAGCGTATCCGTGCCGTATATCCCGGGCTCTCTCGTGCCAAGCATATTGAGATTAGGCCCATTCATGAGCAATATCTTTTTCACGTGTTCTCCTTACGTGTCTCTTCTGGCGCTCTGCCGCATTCGCTGTGCAGATTTTCCTTACCGCTTTAACGGGCTTCCTTAGGACGTGCCTCTGTGCGCGCCGTTATCTGCCCTCTTCGAAGTATCCCGCAAGAGCCATCTTCACAGCGTCGTCATCGACCGTCATGATCTTCCAATCGCTCACGTCTTTCAGAATCGTAAAGCGCAGCGTATTATCGCGGACTTTTTTGTCCCGCTTCATGACCGCCACAATATCGTCGACCGGGGCATTCCACGTGAGCTTGTGCAATCCAAGCGTATCAAGGAGCTCCGCTTGGGCTTCTAAAAACTCTGACGAGGTCTCCCCCACCATGTTTCCCAGATATGCAGCAAAGCGCATGCCTTCTGCCACAGCAGCTCCATGCGAATACGTTCCATATCCCGCCAAGGTCTCGATAGCATGCGCTAAGGTATGGCCATAATTCAGGCATTCGCGCACGCCGCGGCTTTCCGTTTGATCCTCAATCACAATGTTTGCCTTGAAAAGAATGGAGCGCTTGATCGCCTCGGTCGCCACACTCACCTCACGATCGGCAAGCGATTGCGCGTGTTCGATGAGCCAGAAAAAGAAATCGTCGGAATCAAGCGCGGCCGATTTGGCAATTTCTCCGCACCCGCATTGCCATTCGCGATCGGGCAGGGTTGCAAGCGTATCGACAGATGCGCACACATAGGTTGGCTGGTAAAACGTTCCGACCAGGTTTTTCCCGGCTGAAAGGTTGACGCCCGTCTTTCCGCCAACCGATGAATCGACCATGGAAAGAAGCGTGGTGGGAACTTGGATAACCGGCACTCCGCGCATAAAGGTGGAGGCAACAAAGCCAGCAAGGTCGCCGACCACGCCACCGCCTAAGGCGACAACGCAGCAGTCGCGACCGAATCCTAGGTGTGCCATAGCCTCCCAGATTTCTTCGGCAACAGCAACTGCTTTTGATTCTTCTCCCGGGGCAATCGAGATATCTGAGACGCGATACCCCGCCTCAAGGAGCGAATTGCGTACGGCCGGCAGATAGAGCGGTGCGACATTCGAATCACTGATCACAAGCATCTTAGGGCACGAAGACAAAGCGGGAAGGTCTTTGCAGTACGCACCTAAGCCTTGCAAAAGATCTTCTCCTACGCGCACGTCATACGGTGTTTCCTCTGGTATGTTCACCACGATACGGGTTGCCGGCATATATCCTCCCTTAAGTTGTCTTTAACGGTGCGTGCGTAAAACATCATGCTCTTTGAGAAGCCGCGCGACTTCGCTTGCAATCTCAGGCGGCCTTTTTCCACTGGTTGCTACTTCTGCATGCGCCGCTGCGCGATAGAGCGGTAAGCGATCTTGAGCACGCTTGCGCGCTTGCTCGAGATCATTGAAGAGCGGACGGGACGACTTATCAGCAATGCGGGACGCTGCTTCATCAGCATCGACAAGCAGATGAACGGTAAAGCCGTGGTCTTTGAGAAGGCGTCTGTTCTCCTCGCTCAGTATCACGCCGCCGCCGCAGGATATGAGCTTGAGTTCTTCCGCAGCGGCAAGTTCGCGCAACGTTTCCGTTTCGATAGCGCGAAACGCCTCTTCACCCTCGTCTTTGAAAATATCGGCGATGGTTTTGTTTTGCTTCCGCTCGATATACATATCCATGTCAAGCGACGTAATACCGTAGGTGCGCGCCAACCTGCGCGCGATGGTAGATTTACCGGCGCCCATAAAGCCGATCAAAAACACGTTGTTCGCAAGTTCGCTGTTTTGATTGTGACGCCCAGATAGTTTGCTTGGCACACGCCGCTTGGTATGTTGCTCAAATGATCCCATTAGGAGCCATAGGTCTGAAGACGCTCAAGGTAATGGTCGATATTGGCTTTCACATCAGCCATGGATGTGTCTCCGAACGCCGCTACATACGCATTGGCTAGCACCATGGCGACTTCTCCTTCAGCGACAACAGCACAGGCCGGAACCGCGCACACATCGCTGCGTTCACGAGACGCCTCTTCGACTTCAAGCGTATCCAGATTGACCGTTTGAAGAGGGTTCATGAGTGTTGGAATGGGTTTCATCGCACACGTTGCCACCAAAGGCATACCGGTCGTCATGCCGCCTTCAAGCCCTCCCGCGTTATTCGTGGTGCGCACAAAATCCTTTCCCGCGAGCACGATAGGATCATGCACGCAGGAACCTGGAAGGGAGGCCGCTTCAAAGCCAAGGCCGAATTCAACGCCTTTAATGGCAGGAATGGAAAAGAGCGCGGCGCCTAATTGCGACGTTAGTCGCGCAGTGCCGCTGACATATGAACCCAGCCCCGGAACGAGCCCCTTTGCAATCACCCGAAACGTTCCGCCCAGACTCTCCCCCGCTTGCGCTGCGGCATCTATTTCGCGCTTCATCGCCTCTGTGGTTGCTTCATCAGGACAGCGCGTCTCAGAAAACTCAATGTGCACCGGTTCGTATTGCACGGCTTCTTCGATGCTTTGCTCAGGCATTGAGGCGCCTCCTATGGAGACGACATAGCTCATGACCTCAACGCCAAGGCTCGCCAAAAACTCCTTGGCAATCCCGCACGCAGCAACCCGTGCTGCCGTCTCGCGGGCACTTGAGCGCTCTAAGATATTGCGGCAGTCATCGGTATTGGTACGCAGGACTCCTACCAGATCGGCATGCCCTGGACGCGGCGTAACCTCGCGCGCCATATCCTCAGGCGCCTCTCCTAAAGGCGCCATGCGCACCATCCAGTTTGCCCAGTCGCGGTTTTCTACCTCAAGTGCGATAGGGGCGCCGGTGGTTCTTCCAAAGCGCACACCACCTGTGATCTGCGCCTTGTCGCGTTCGATCTTTTGGCGATCTCCCCGTCCATAGCCTGATTGACGCCGAGCAAGATCGGAATTGATGTTGTTGATATTGATAGCAAGGCCTGCAGGAACGCCGCTGACAATGGCTGTCAGCTTGGGTCCATGCGATTCGCCAGCTGTAATGTATTCCATGTAACTCCCCATTTAGTCAAGCGTAAAGCCTGCAGCATTCGCCATTATATCGAAGAGCTCATCAAAGGCGTACTGAAGCTCGACATTCATGACTTCGCAGACAATGGTCGCCGAGATGACGGCTTGGGCTACAAGCATGCCGGCGCCATCGAAGGCGCGGCAGCCAAGCTTCTGCGCAGCGGCGATGAGCGCTGACGTCTCGTGCCCGTATACCGTATCCATGATGACTTGGTTTTGGCTCAAAAGAGTGGTGTCAAAAGGAGCGGGATCACCTGGTGCCATGCCAAGGGTTGTGGCATCAATGATGACATCAGCCTGCTGTATCGCCCGTTTCGATGTCTCATAGCTGCCGAACTTGAGCGTCACATGTTCATAGGCTTCGACAAATCCCAAATGGCCTTCTTGCGGCGCCGGCATGGGAATGGCCGTACGCGCAAGATGCCGATAGTCATCGGCGTAGCGCCTCATAATGCGCGATGCGCGCTCCTTATCACGGCCAAGGAGCGTGATTTCGCGAGCGCCTGCTCCTGCAAGCGCGTGCACGATAGAGGTTGCGGTCGGCCCGGTACCGCACACAACCGCCTTGCATTCACGGAATGACACGCCTTCGCGCTCGAGGAAACGCACGCAGCCATCGCCGTCGACATTGAAGCCGAGAACTTCGCCGTTTTTATGAACGAGCAGATTGACGCCCTTGGCAAGCTGTGCTGTTGCCGCTTTGATGGTTGCCGCCTCGTAGGCATCAGGCTTGTACGGAGTGGTCACATTGACAGAAAGCCACGTATCCTGTGCAAGAAAGGCGCGCGCTTCATCGTGGGTGGCAAGGTCGGCAAAGTCGTAGTGCCATGCAAGGTTGGCTTTCTGGTAGAGAGCGTTATACATGGCAGGCGATTTTGAATGGGCAACAGGATGTCCCACAATAAAGAGCTTCCGGGTGGCAGTTGGGGCTGTTGCGCCATTCGTGGCGTTTGCAGCATCGCTATGTGCGGTGGTGGCGTCGCTTTGGGTAGCGTTTGCGGCGTTGCTTTCCATGCTCTACCTCTCTTCTTGCTTGTTGCATCCGACAAAGCCCGCTGCGCCTTGCGGTTCTGCTTCTCCTTGTGTATCTAAGAGTTTGCGCTCTAATGCCCGCTAGGCCTTGGTATGTTTAAGATCCTGTTCGGCAAGAGGCGCAACCATATACGATGCTATACCTACCACATGCGCGCCGAGCACATCGGTAAACAGCTGATCTCCAATGGCAACCGTATTGTTTCTGGCAGCTTTGAGCTTCTTGAGTCCCCGCAGGTAGCCATGCGGCAAGGGCTTGCACGCTTTTGCCACCAAAGGTAGCTGAAGCTCCTGCGCAAAGGCATGCACGTTGTCATGCCAGTTGTTGGAAAGAAGGCAGAACGCAATGCCGGCTTCTTGGGCGCGGTTAAGCCACCTCATCACGTCGGTTGGAATCGCTCCCGTTTCGCGCGAACGAATGGTGTTGTCAATATCTAACAGTGCGTTTCTGTAGCCGCGATCAATAAGGTCACGCTTGATATCAATATCGGTGATCCGCGGAAAAATCTTATCGGGCTGATGCAGAGACATGATACGGAAGGCACAAGCGCCCGCATAAAGCTGCAGCTCGAGGTGAGCGACAGACACTATGCCGCTTTAGCTATAGGATTCCTGATGCTCTTCGTAGGTACGGCTGAACGTAAACGATCCGTCAGGATGCGTATAGAAGAACATGTAATCAGTTTCCGTAGGAGAAGCGACTGCCATAAGCGCTGCAAGCGAGGGATTGCAGATGGGCGTCGGTGGCAAGCCTTCGTGCGTATAGGTGCTGTAAGGCGTGTCGGCATGCACTTCGTCTTTGGTGGGGCTGCGCCCTACTTCATAGGCTGTTGTGGCATCGGATTCGAGATAGGGTCGATCCGATTTCAAGCGGTTGTAGAAGACGCCTGCAATGTCCCCGAAATTCTCCGGGATGCCTTCCTTCTGCACGATGGATGCCAAATTGACGATCTGATAGAGGGAAAGGCCTAGACTTTGCGGATACGACCAATCGATATCTGCGGTTTCGGTACGGAACTGGCTGAGCATCATAACCACAATGCTCTTTGCGTCGTCCCCTGCCGTGATCGCATACGTCTTCGGGAATAAGAAACCTTCAAGGCTGTTGTTGCCAGCGCTCTCTAAGAAGGGGAACGACTGCACATAGACGGCAGCATCGGCGGATGCTTCCAAGAACTGCTGCTCGGTCACCCGCGAATTGGTTGCTTCTTGTACGCGCTGCGCAATCTCGGCGCGCGTGAACCCTTCTGGAATGGTAAGGGTATCTGCCGTAGAACTTGGCCCCGCGAGAAGGGCATTCAGGATTTCATCGGGAGAAATGCCCCCGTGGAAGACGTACGTTCCCGGAATGAGCGACGCCGCAGCCCCTTGCCTGTTAACGAGGTCAATGAACGCTTGTTTCGATTCGATAAGGTGAGCATCGACAAGAGATTCGGCAATATTCTTTGCGCCTTCGCCGTTGTTTACTTTGACAACGGCTTCTTGGTCAGGCGAAAGGAGTGTGACATTAGGCGTGCAGGCTCGCACGAGCACAATGGCTGAAACGATAACGCATACGATGATGACCGCCAGGGCGATAAACGGCGTCTTGGATCGTTTCGGACGAATTGCGCTTGTATCGTAGGTCTTGAATTCCTGGCGGGCACGCGCGTGAGCGCTTCTTGCCGCCCTGTTATTGGTAGAAGAATTCGGAACTTGTTTACCATGCAATGCCACGTAGCTTACCTCTCATAGGTAGTGATTTGTCTGCTTGTTTTTTGAGAATCACTCTCTGCATGAATGCTCGTCGAGCCATGCTTGCAAGAATAGACTCGCCGCAATCATGTCTATTTTACCGCGCATACCGCGCTCATCATACCCCATTTCCCGAAGCGTGCCTTTTGCTTCCTTAGATGACAACCTTTCGTCAACGAACACATGCGGAAGGCCGCAGGCTGAAGAAAGCTTCGCCGCGAAGTCGCGAATGCGCGCTGCCTGCGCTCCTTCTTGCCCATCAAGGGAAAGCGGAAGGCCGCACACAAAAAGCTCCGGTTCCCAGTCTTCCAAAACGCGCTGAAAGCTGCGGGCACACGATATCACTTCAGTGCTGGGCAACACGCAGACAGGAGATGCTACCCGTCTGTCTGGATCGCTTACCGCAATGCCAGTCCGCTTCTCACCTATATCAAGTGCCAACACGCGCATGCTGTACGAAAGGTTACCTCTGATTCTCCGTCGGGACGATGCCGAGGGCGTCTACAGCAGCATGTTCCGCGCTATTTCAAGCGCGTCCTCAATGCCGTCTGGGTTCTTGCCGCCCGCTTGCGCCATGGTCGGCTTACCGCCGCCACCGCCGCCGACAGCCGGACCCATTGCCTGTATGACTTGCTTTGCATCAAAACCGCGCGCCACGGCTTCGTCGGTACCGGCGGCCATGAGCATGACTTTGCCGTTGTCGTTTGCCGCGATCACCAACGCACCCGGCTCTTTCATGCGGGAACGAATGACATCCCACACCTGGCGCTGACCCGCACCCTTGATGGCGTCTGAGCGCGCGATAATAACCGGATAGCCGCCCGGGGCTTGCTGCGCGAGCGAGAGCAGGTGGTTGACCTTGTCGCTTGAAACCGCTTCTTTGCCACGCTTCGCTGCTTGCTGAATCTCTTTGAGCGTCTTTAAGTTTGCCGCCGTGCGCTCAGAGACATCAAAGAGCGGCACTTTCAGCTCGGCAGCCGTTTCTTTGAGCTCGCTTTCGATCTTGTCGATATACGCAAGGGCACCATAGCTGGTCACAGCCTCAATACGGCGGATGTTGGAACCGACGCTTGATTCGCTGGTGATTTTCAAGAAGCCGATCTCAGCAGTATTGTCGACATGGCAGCCGCCGCAGAGCTCGCGGGAGAAATCGCCTGCTTCCACAACGCGCACGGTCTCGCCATACTTTTCGCCGAAAAGCGCCGTGACGCCTGAAGCACGTGCCTCGTCTAACGACGTCTCATAAATCGTAGTTGGCGTTGCCTCCATGATCCTGTTGTTAGCGATGCGCTCAACCTCAGCGATCTGGGTCGGCGTCATTGCTTCGAAGTGCGTGAAGTCGAAACGCAGGCGGTCAGGGCCGACATAGGAGCCCTTTTGCCTGACATGTTCACCAAGCACCTCGCGCAAGCTCGCATGTAAAATGTGCGTGCCCGTATGGTTGCGCTCGATGGCGGCGCGTCTTTTTGCATCGACCTTGGCAACGACAGAGTCCCCTACAGTTACTTTGCCACCTTCGACCTTGACGGCATGCACATAGAGGCCTGCCTCGGGTGCCTTTGTGTCCGTGACGTAAAGGTGCGTCTCGCCGTCAATGATTTCGCCCGTGTCACCGATCTCGCCGCCCATTTCTGCGTAAAAGGGAGTGACGTCTAAAATGACTTCGCCGGCATCTCCGGCACCGAGCTCTGGTACCTGTTCGCCGTCTTTGATCAACGCGCGCACGTGCGCGTCATATTCAGTGTTGCAGTAGCCGACAAAAGTGGTGGGACCGACTTCGTTGAGCACATCGCTGTAGATGCCGCCGTAAGTCGACCAGGCCGCTTCTGCATCCTTTGCGCCAGCGTTTCTTGCGCGCTCGCGTTGGGCAGCCATCTCGCGCTCGAACTCATCCATGTCGATGGAGATGCCAGCTTCGCTGGTGATTTCGGAAGTGATATCAATGGGGAATCCGTAGGTGTCGTGCAACACGAAGGCTGATTTGCCGGGCAAGACCGTGCCGTCAAGGCGTGCAATCTCGTCTTCGAGATACGACTTGCCCTGGCGAAGGGTTGCGCCGAAGCGGTCTTCCTCGGCCATAATCAGCTTGCGCTCAAGCTCGCGATTCTCCACGATCTCAGGATAGACGCTTCCCATGAGACGCACGATTTCATCAACGTATTCATTTAAGAAGTTGCCCTCTACCCCGATCAGATGCGCTTTCATAATGGCGCGGCGCATAAGGCGTCGCAGGACATACCCGCGGCCTTCGTTTGAGGGGATGATGCCGTCTGCGATCATAAAGGTGATAGCGCGGCTGTGATCTGCCATGATTCTCAGATTGAGGTCAACGCGGGGATCATCGCCATAGGTCACCGACGCAAGCTTCTCGCCAACCGCGATCAGCGAACGCAGAATATCGGTCTCGTAATTGGACTGCACGCCCTGCATAATGGCGGCCATGCGCTCAAGTCCCATACCGGTATCGATGTTCTTATTCGGCAGCTCGACAAATGAGCCGTCTTCTTGGCCATCGAACTGGGTAAAGACGCAGTTCCAATACTCCAAGTAACGGTCGCAATCGCATCCTGGCGCGCAGTCAGGACTTCCGCAGCCGAACGCTTCGCCTTGATCGTAGTAGAGCTCGGAGCACGGACCGCAAGGACCGGTCGGGCCGGCACGCCAGAAATTGTCGTCTTCACCAAGGCGCGAAATATGGCTGTCTTCAACTCCCAGCGATTTCCAGATTTCAATCGTCTCGTCGTCGTCTTCGAAAACGGTGAAGTAGAGCTTCTCTTTGGGAAGGCCGAGCACATTGACGGAAAAATCAAGCGCCATATCGCACATTTCCCGCTTGAAGTACTTGCCGAACGAGAAGTTGCCAAGCATTTCGAAGAAGCTGAGGTGGCGACCTGTCGTGCCGATAATGTCGATATCGTTGGTGCGCACGCATTTCTGCACGGTTGTGGTGCCGACATAGGGCTCTTCGAGCTTCTTCTGCTGCAGATAATACGGTTTGAACTGGACCATGCCCGCGCTTGTCAAAAGCAGCGACGGGTCGTCGGGAATGAGTGAAGAAGACGGCATGCGCTTGTTGCCGCGCTCTTCAAAATACGTAAGAAAAGCTTCGCGGATTTCCGCGGTTGTCATGTATTGCATAGGTGGCTCTTTCGGAAAAGTTTGCAGTGAGAGCCATTATATAAGATTGCGCAGCGTGATGTTGCCAAAGAGTAGTGACACGCACGCAAGACCATCAGTCTTGTGTGGCGTTTGTGGAGTTTGGAGGATTTGTGGCGGGATCTTCGGTCTTCGCTTGTTCAGCAGGACCTTCTGCGTTAGCCTTCTCTTTTTCAGCCGCGTCCCCTGCAGTGACGGCCTTTTCTTTCTCAGCCGCGTCTTCTGTGGCGACAATCTTTTCTTCGTCGTTTTCTTCAGCGACTCTCTTCTCTTCAGCGTCTTCGACCTTGGCAACGGTCTTATCAAAGGCGTTTTTAATCTTGCTCTCGAACTTGCTCATGCTATCGGGAGGAATATTGCCGCTTGTCGCGTCATAGAGCGGGTCCACCGTTCCATCCGCTGTTGGCTTACCTTTGAAAATGAAGCCTTCGCTCGATACGATCTGGCGCCCCGTTGCGCGCTCGAAGTAGAAAATGAAGATAGACTTCATAACAGCCACGAACGGAATGGCGAACAAAAGGCCGACGAGTGATCCCATAAGGCCGCTCATCGCGCCGCCGATAGCAGAACCGAACGTCATGGCAATCAGCGTGAGCGCTGGATGGATATCGACGGAATTCGACATGATTTTCGGCGATATGAACGTATAGACGATTTGCTGGATGACAATAACGCCAATGAGCGCCAACAGTGCCGTCAGCGGGCTTATAAACACCGCCGTAATGGCCGCCGCCGCACCGCCAAGCCACGGACCGATGATCGGAATGATATTCAAGACGCCGGTGATCACACCAAGGGCC
>CAYPKC010000019.1:0-12667 GCA_964411215.1 uncultured Eggerthellaceae bacterium
CCATGAGCTCATCTCACTGATAGGTATCATAGAAAGGCTCACCTACACACGCCACCATCTCATCTAAAGCAGCAAGAGCTACCTCTGGGTAATCGCGCACATGCGACCATGCTTCCGCGCGCACCGGGTCGGCATACTTAAAGTCGGTCAGATAGATATCGACATGATGCTTGTTCGCGCAAATGGTACTCACCGTTTCGTATCCGCTGGTATTCCATACCACGGGAATCGAAAGGCCTTGTTCGCGCGCCTTATCTATGGCCTCACGAACGCCTAACGCATAATGAGTGGGAGTCACAAAATTGATGTTCAAGGCGCCTTGCGATTGAAGATCCAAGCACATCTGCGCGACGTCAGAAGACGTCTTGGGCTTACCTATCCCTCTTTTTGAGATTGCGGCGTTTTGGCAATACAGGCAGGCAAGATTGCAATGCGCAAAAAATATCGTTCCGCTGCCGGCATGTCCGCTGATGGGCGGCTCTTCCCAGAAATGCAGAGCCGCACGCGCGACAACCATCTCTAAAGGCGCTTTGCATCGCCCTACTTCACCCCGCGTTCTATCGACTCCGCAGGCATGCGAACACAGGGTGCAATGTGTATATGATTGGGACAACGCTGAAAAAGATCTTTACTTACTTAATTGACTGAATATCCATAACCCGCTTGAAAGCCGTCTTCGTCTTCAAGCTCGTCATCATAATCAAAATCGCGAAGCTCGTCGTCATCATCATAGAAAGAGCTGTCTTCATCATCGCCCATAAACTGCTGATCACCATAGAGTACTTCAGCACGGCTCCAATCAAGTCCAACTTTACTGGCGCTTTTCTCATCATCGTCTTGCGCGTTTCCCTCATAGACGAGCGACAATGCTGCAGGCGACAAATCCGCCCCGCCAATGACTGCTAATAGTTCATAAAGATGAAATGCGGCTTCGGTCTCAGGAAGGATAAGGTTGTAATCGTCTGCCGTTGAAATAGCTGCAGAGATTTCTCCCATAAGCATTTCTACGGTGTAATCGTTGTGGAAGCGCTCCTCCCGAATCGCATTCATAATGAAATACGCCTCAGGCGAGGTTGCATCGGGAACAAGGTTTTGGATGCTCGTCTCCGGGTCTGCTTCTTTGCATGAGCGGAAAAGGGAAAGTACTTCTATGGCGCTAACCATTTCAGCGGTATTTTGAATGGTGCTCGCGGCACGTGCCATCTGTGCAGCGCCTGCATTGCGCACTTTCTGGACGTCGCCAAAAATGACATCAAGCACTTCTTGTGCTTCAGCGATGCTTTCCTCATCTCCACCGACGAAGCAGGTCAAATTCGATTTCGCGAAGACATCCTCTTTGGTTTTGTTGCGAACTATTAAGGGCGCCGAGATCATCTTCAGGTTATTGACGGTCGCAACACCATACATCTCCATAGCAAAACTGGGTGTAGACGCACTCATGTCGACAAGAACGCAGCCGGAAGGCGCATTCTCAACAAGACCGCCACTGCCAAAATAGAGATCTTCAAGCTTGCTCGCATTCGTGCAGAACGTGAAAACGCATTCGGCAAGATCAATTTCGCCTTCGCGCGTAAATCCAGCCGCCTCAAGGCGACCCGCAATAGCCTCTATAAACTTCTCATTTCCCCGATAAGCATAGTTCGGCATTTATTTGCCGCCTTTCACACGCTTAGCGATACGATCAGCAACAGAAAGCTTTTCGCGTTTGTCTGAACCCCAGTACACAATAGCCACCATGCCTGGTCCAACGTGTGAACCGATAACCGGTCCAATAGAGGATTCAATGACCAGAATGTCAGGGTAGGCTTTTTGCACAAGCTCTCTTAAGCGGTGTGCATCTTTCGGACAATCTGCATTGCCAATAAACACGACCGATCCACGTCCACTATCAGAGGCGTTTTTCTCGAAACTGCTGAGCAGGCGCTTAATGCCCAGTTTCCGCCCGCGCGCAACACCGACTAATTGAAGCTTGCCATCAATGTCCATCGACAGAAGAGGCTTCACATCAAGGGCGGATCCGGCAACCGCAACGCTTCCCGGGATTCTGCCGCCGCGCTTGAGCGTTTGAAGGTCTTCGACCATGAATTCGCACTGCACGAAATAGCGCGCCTCTTCGGTCCAATCAACAAGCTCTTTCGCAGAAAGCCCCTTTTCCCATTGCTTGATCGCTTCGAAAACGAGAAATCCTTCTGCAACGGACGCAAGCAGCGTGTCAACAATATAGAGTTCGAACTCTGGGAATTCTTCTTTGATTTGATCACGAACCAGAAGGGCTACATCGTAGCTTCCTGAAAGGCCGCTTGAAAATGACAGATACACGCAGGGCGTGCCAATTTCAGCAGCTTTGCGGAATGTCTCTTGCAACACCGGAATCGTAAGCTGTGCCGTGGTAGGCTCTGCCCCTTTTCGCATGGAGTTGTAGAAATCAGAGCAGCTGACCGTTTGAAAAAGATCGTCTTCAAACGTGCCGCCGTTGACGACATAGGGGAATTTGATCAGCGTAATACCGTCGCGATTCACTGCCTCTGCAGGCAAGTCGCAACAAGAATCAACGATCAATTGGCATGCTGGCATATTCTTCACCTTCCCTTGAAGTTGTTATTTCGCAATCTTTCTGAGTTTTGCAACAAGCGCACTTCGACGATCAAACAGGCTGCGCTCAAAACCAACGGGATACGTATGGGGATTCAGCATGCGCAGCTGCGTCTCGCCAAGCGTTTCAAGCTGATCAAGCGCACGTGCGCGCGCATCCATTGCTGAGAAGGTATCGGCAACGACTTTCCCGCCCTTCACAAGCGGTTCAAGCAGCGTCACATGGCGAAGGCCGCGGAGTTGCTTTTGGCGAAGCGCATCGGTGGGATCAACAATGATTTCCGCATCATCAATACCGCGGTATATGTCATAGACCATGTCTCCCGCAATTTTGCCGTCCTCGGTGTAATAACGGCGCACGTTCAAAACACCGGGAATCGTGAGTTTTGCCGCCGACTCAGAAATCTTGAGACGATCCGTCCACTCTCCCGCCGAGGCGCTGCGCACGGCAGAGAGTTTATAGACGCCGCCCAAGCTTGGTTGATCGTATGCCGTGGCAAGCTTGGTGCCCACACCCCAGGCGGTCACCGGCGCGCCTTCTTCCAGAATGGAATTGATCGTATGCTCATCAAGATCATTAGAAAGGACAATGCCCGTTTCTGTGAGCCCCGCCTCGTCAAGCTTGCGGCGCGCCATCTTCGAAAGCCACGCAAGGTCCCCCGAATCAAGGCGAATGGCGGCAAGCTTCTCTCCGCGCTCTTTCATCTCAAGGCCGACTTTGATGGCGTTGTCGATGCCTTCTTCCACATCGAAGGTATCAACGAGCAAGATGCAATTATTGGGGAAGCGCTTAGCATATTCGCGGAAGGCCTCAATCTCGCTATCGAATGCCATGACCCACGAATGTGCGTGAGTACCTGATACCGGAATATCAAAGAGCTTTCCCGCCAAGACATTTGAAGTCGAAGAGCATCCGCCAACCACAGCGGCACGCGATGCCCACACACCGCCAAGGCCTTGCGCACGCCTGAGTCCGAACTCGGCTACCGGCGCACCTTTTGCAGCACGACAGACCCGCGCCGCTTTGGTCGCAATGAGCGTTTGGAAATTCACGCAGTTGAGCAACGCGGTTTCAAGCAGCTGGCATTCCATGATGGAGCCTTGCACGCGAACAATAGGCTCATTCGGAAAGACAATGGTGCCCTCTCGCACGGCATCAATATCAAGTGTGAGCTGCATGCCATTCAGGTATTCCAAAAAGTTCTTGTCAAATAGAGGACCGCCTTGAGGAGCTTCAAGGCCTGCTAAATAGTCAATGTCGTCGTCTTCGAAGATGTAGTCATTGACGATTTGCGACAATTGCTCAAAGCCGCAAGCAACGGCATAACCGCCTGAAAAGGGATAACTCCTGAAATGCATGGTGAAGGCAGCCTGCTCATCAAGCATGCCAGACTGCCAATAACCTTGCGCCATAGTGAGCTGGTAGAGGTCGGTAAAGAGAGGCCAATCGGTCTTCATGTACTTGTGCTCCTTGAACGGTTTACTTATCGGTTGGTTTTGAATCTGGTTTTCTTCTGGGACGCCTGCGTTTTGCCGGCGCGGCATCTTTGTGCGAATCGGTGCGCTCAGCATGGGCAAGCCCCGACGATTTATGACCCGGTCTGAGCTTTTGCTCCCCGCCTTTCGCAGGATTCTTCTTTTGTGGGCGCGCTTCTTTCGCCTGCGTTATGCCTGTGTTCGCCTTGCTTGCATTGTTCATCGTTTGCTTTTGCGAGCCGTCTGCCTTTATCGTTGTCGAACGACGGCGTGGTTGTCTTTTTTCGCTTGGCTGCTTGTCCGCTGCGCCACGAGGCTTTTGCGAGCGGCTCTTCGTCTCTTTTGCGCCTTTGCCCTGCGTGCCTTTGCCCTGCTCTGATTGCCCAGATGCTGACGTGTGGCGGCGTCTCCGTTTCCTTGAAGAAGCATTTGAGGAAGCATCTTCGCCGGGCACGTGTGTTGCCGCGCCTTTTTCCTGCTTACCGGCAGCATCACCCTGTCCGCCATGCCCTTTCGCGCGCCGCGCATGATGTATCGCTTTCGCACTGCCAAGCTTGTCTTCGCCAGAAAATGCCGGCATCTGGAAAATGCTGAGTGTGTTATCTAAGATGGCCGCAGATGCTTCAGCCTTCGCCTCATCCCATGCCTCGGGGTCGACCTTTTTGGGACGCTCGCCTGCTGGTGCAGGAACAAAGCCGGAAAGCGGAATACTGATCGGCTTCTCTTCCTCAACTTTGATTGAAACCGTCTCGCGCGGAACATTATGCTCGACGACTTTGCCTTCGCCATCAGGCGTTTTGACAAGAGCTCCCACTTTAGGCGCCTTTGCATTGAATTCCTTATAGATCTCGTTTTCATAGCGAAGGCAGCACATAAGGCGGCCGCATAACCCGGAGATCTTTTGGGGATTGAGCGAGAGATCTTGGTCTTTCGCCATACGAATGGAAACCGGTTTGAACTCTCCGCCTAAACGCTTACAGCACACAACTTGCCCACAATGGGCTATGCCGCCCACAATACGCGCCTCATCGCGCACGCCGATTTGGCGCATATCAATGCGCACATGGAACTCATTGGCAAGCTTTCGAACAAGATCGCGGAAATCAACGCGCTCTTCGGCCTCGAAATAGAAAATTGCCTTATCGCCATCAAGCAGATATTCAACCGATACCGGATGCATATCTTCATTGGTCTCTTTGGCAAGCTTCTTAAAGATGGGCATGGCCTCGCGGGATTTCTGCTCCATCTCGTCAGAGCGTGCAAGATCTTCATCGGTCGCCAAGCGAAGCACCGGGCGCAAAGGACTTTTGAGCTCCTCAAGCGCCTCTTCGCTCACTTCTATAATGTCGCTTGCTGCCATGCCGATATCGGTACCGCGTGCTGTCTCAACGACAACATAATCGGCAGCATGCACGTCTATATCACCGGGATCAAACCACAGGGTCTTTACGTTATAAGGAAGGTTAACTGGTGCAACCCGCGCCATTGAACGCCTCTCTCACTTTAAACAGGACTACATCGAAACAAGTCTCTGTAGAAACATTATAGTCAAGCATGCTCATGGTCGACGCGACCTCACGTAAAGCCTCCGATATACGGATAGCATCACCACAGGCTGCGGCCGCTTCAATGTCTGCTTGGAAGTCTTCGTTGATAATAAGCTCTGGTGCTCCCGCCATTACCACTTGCACATCGCGCAGCCACGAGGAAATGATGGAAAGCGCTTGCTTGAGATAGGCAAGCGTTCCTGCGTTAAGCTTGCGCTTGTTGCGCTCTTCTATCTGCCGCAGGGCAGATCGTGCAAGAAAATCTTGGTTGCGAGACAATTCTTTTTCTTGCTCTTCACGCAACACATCAAGCGGCGCTTTTGATTGTTCAACAAGCGTACGGGCAAGCTCGCATATCTCCCAATCATTCATGGTGTCTATTTTTGAAAGCGCCTTTAATAGCTCGCTTCGAAAATAGAGGCGCTCGTTTCCATGCGCTTTGAGAAACTCAATAGCACCGGTGATGGAACCGGCACATGCCTCCATTGCCTCTTTTGCTTGCGCCATGGTGGCACCGGTGTTCTGCGTGATGATCCCTGCTGCCTCTGTCGGCGGAATGTGCCTGAATGGCACAATCTGGCAGCGCGACACAATGGTGGGAAGCACGCTTTCGCGCGTACGCCCGAGCAGTATCATGACGACATCGTCAGGCGGCTCCTCCAGCGTTTTCAAAAAGGCGTTTGCAGCGGCTCGTCCCAAAAGATCTACCCGGTCAACAATATAGATCTTCTTGTTTGCCTGGATGGGAGCAAGGGCAACATCGGATACAATCTCGCGCACTTGCTCAACAAGGTAGCCGCTCACACCTTCTGGCTGGTAGTAATGAATGTCAGGATGCGTCTTTTTCCGGGCGCGGCTGCAATTCTCGCAAGCCCCGCAGGCGCCACCGCGAGGTCCGTTGGGTCCTTTCGGACACAGAAGTGCTTGCGCTAGGGCAAATGCTGCCTGCGTTTTGTTTGACCCGGCAGGTCCTGCAAAAAGATACGCATGCGTGACATGATCCGACTTCACGCTTGAGCGGAGAAAATCGCGCACCTGCGGCTGTCCGAGAATTCCTTGGAATGCATCACCCATGAACGGCGCCTCGCGTTTTCTCCGTGTTCGGTCCAGCATCACCAGCTGCCTTCTTAGTGTTCTTCCGCGTATGATCATGCCGTGCATCGTATTTGGCAAGCACCTCGGTAAGATCAAGCGTTCCGTCGGAGAGCCACGGAAACACCCCGGTGAGCGCGTCGAATATCATGCGCGCCGTTTCAGAATGCTTGCCCCCCGTCTCAATGACTTTAATGCGGTCAGGATCAAGCTTTGCCAAGGTGGTGAAGGCTTCAATCACATTGGTGTGGAAATCGTCTCCTGCAAGCTCAAGCCTGTCCATCTCAATGCGCCGGTCAACGCGATCTTTCTTCTCGGCACGATTCGCGCACCATAGCACAATCGTCACATCGGGCGTTATGCCATCTGTGGCAAAAGCATTGGCCGCACGTATGAAATCAAGGGGAAGATTTCTTCCATACCCTTGGTAGGCCAACGTGGAATCGGTGAAGCGGTCGCACAAGACAATCGCGCCACTTGCGAGAGCGGGCTTGATCACTTCATCGACAAGTTGTGCCCGGGCTGCCTCATATATCAAGAGTTCCGAGCGGGCAGAAAGCTCGGTGTTGGAGACGTCTAACACAATTTCTCGTAATTGTTCGCCAATGTGCGTGCCGCCAGGCTCTCGCACCAAGACGACTTCAAACCCGAACGACTCTAAGAGCTCGGCCAAAAACCTGATGTGGGTAGATTTTCCCGAGCCATCTCCCCCTTCGAACGATACGAGTACCCCGGGGGCGTTTTTCTGAGCTATGGCTTCTAACTTCACTCTGCAAGCCTTATCAAGACAGATGACTGCTTCTCTGAATACCTGCGCACATTTCTAAGAGCGAGCACATTCGTATACTGCTTTTTCCACCGTTTGCGCAACACGCGGATCGAACGGATCAGGCATCACGAACTCAGGAGAGAGCTCGTCATCAGATACAAGGGACGCAAGCGCTTTTGCGGCTGCAAGCTTCATAGGCAACGTGATACGCTCTGCCCGCGCCTCAAGAGCTCCTTTGAAAATGCCTGGGAAGGCAATGACGTTGTTGACTTGGTTAGGGAAGTCTGAGCGTCCCGTGCCCACCACAGCAGCTCCTGCAGCAAGCGCTTCGTCAGGATAAATCTCGGGAACGGGATTTGCCATCGCAAAGACGATAGCGTCTTGTGCCATGGTATGTACCATGGCGCTTGTCACGACTCCCGGTGCCGATACGCCGACAAAGATATCTGCGCCGACAAGCGCATCGGCAAGCGTGCCTGCCATATCTTGGGCATTCGTGCACGCAAGCATCTCTTTTTGAGCTTCATTCATGCCTTCGAGCTTGGACGAAAGAATGCCGCGCGAATTGCACATCGTTATATCTTGAAAGCCGTACGACAAAAGCAATTTCGCAATGGCGATACCGGCAGCACCAGCACCGCTCATAACCACGCGAACATCCTTTTCAGATTTGCCGACCAGCTTTAACGAGTTGATCAGAGCCGAGAGCACCACAATGGCAGTGCCATGCTGATCATCATGGAAGACGGGGATGTCGAGCGCATCGTTTAAACGCGCCTCTATCTCAAAACAACGCGGAGCCGAGATATCTTCCAGGTTAATGCCGCCAAAGACAGGAGCAAGCTGGATGCATGCTTTCACAATCTCGTCGGTATCTTGGGTATCAAGGCAGATCGGGAAGGCATTCACATCAGCAAAAGTCTTAAACAGGTCGCATTTCCCTTCCATAACGGGAAGCGCTGCCAAAGGGCCGATGTTTCCGAGTCCGAGCACCGCACTTCCATCGGTCACCACGGCAACGGTGTTCGACTTGATGGTGTAGGTGTAGGCTGCCTCGGGGTCTTCCGCAATGACTTTGCAGGGTTCAGCGACGCCGGGCGTATACGCAACGGCTAAATCGTGTCGCGTCTTAATGTCCATCGTTGGCACAACATTGAGTTTGCCGTCCCACTCTTTATGCTTTTCCAGCGCCTCTTCAGCTATAGACATAAATGTTCCTCACTTAACATGCGCGTTGAGTCTGTATAGATTGCACGTACTTCGATCAAATGTATGTGACAATATATTGTATTGATAAATGAAGCAAGTGAGACAGCGCGTCTCGGGTTTTTGCGAAATTTCGGGTAAAGAACGGCATTGGCACACATTTCGCTTACACCTTGAGATTGTTTTGAGATGAGCGGTCGGCGAGCGCTCAAAAGGAGACAGAATGGAACGGGAAGCGCTTGAGGTAATCAACAAAAAGGCAGACCTTGCCCTTACATCATCGTTGGTTGGCAAAGCAGTCTATGAGGCAATCCGCGAGTGTGCAACGACTCTGCGGGCTGATTGCTTTTGCGCGATACAGGATTTCTATAATGAAGCGCTTGCGAAAGACCCTTCCGCCCGCGAGACGGTTGTTATGCAGAATATCCTGCATAACGCCAATATTGGCTCCGAAAAAGGTATGCCGATCTGCCAAGATACCGGAAGTGTTTGGATTGAACTTGAAGTCGGCGAAGAAAACAATCTTCCGGGAAATATCTTCTCTGAAGTAAATCAAGCAGTTGAGCGCGCCTATATCGATGGCAGGCTTCGCATGTCTTTGGTAGAAGACGCCCTCTTTGATAGAAGAAACACGCAAAACAACACACCTGCCTTTACTGAAGTCACGTTTGTGCCAGGCAGGGCTGTACGCCTTCATGTCATGCTTAAAGGAGGCGGCTCCGACAACGCCTCGCGCCTTATCATGCTTGCTCCTTCTGCGGGGAAAGAAGGCATCAAGCGCGAAGTACTCTCGCTCATTCGCGAAAAAGCGGCCAATGCCTGCCCGCCGCTTTTGGTGGGTATCGGCGTTGGAGCCACGTTCGATAAAGTCGCCTCTCTTTCAAAGCATGCCCTGATGCGCAGGATAGGAACGCCGGCAGAAAATGAGGAAGCCCGTGCGTTTGAGCAAGAGCTCCTTTCCGCCATTAATGCGACAGGGATTGGCCCTGCCGCGCTTGGCGGTTTTCCCACTGCGCTTGCCGTGCATATTGCCAGTGCCCCGTGCCACATTGCAGCGCTTCCTCTTGCGATTAACCTTGGCTGCTGCGCTTTAAGATCAGCCACCATTGAACTTGTTGACGAAGATGGCATTACCCTTGCCCATCCCCTATCTGAGACCTGGGAGTATATACAACAATGAGTAACGCGAAACAACTGACCCTGCCGCTTACAAAGGACGACCTTGCCACGCTTACCAGCGGAGATGAGGTGTATCTCAGCGGCGTTTTATATACGCTGCGTGATGCCGGCCACAAAAGGTGCCTTGCCACCTTGCAAGAGACAGGCGAGCTGCCCTTTTCGCTTGCAGGGCAAACTATTTTCTATGCCGGTCCTACGCCTCCGGCCAACCATCAACCTTTTGGCGCCATAGGACCCACCACGGCCTCCCGCATGGACTTTGCAACGCCTGCCATGATGGATGCAGGCATTGTTGCCACGATTGGCAAAGGCAAGCGATCCCAAGACGTGATCGATGCGTGCGTGCGCAATGGCGGCGTCTATTTTGCTGCCATCGGAGGGATTGCCGCTCTTCTCGCACAACACGTGCTCTCAAGCGAAGTTGTTGCATGGGACGATCTTGGCACCGAAGCTTTGCGCAGGGTAGAAGTCAAAGATTTCCCCGTCTTTGTTGATATCGATACGCGCGGCGCATGCCTTTACCGCTCAATCGAAGAAGAGACAGCATCCCAGTAAATCGTTTTCAGTTCTGCGCTATTTCTTCTTCTTTTTTGCGCGTGAGCGTGGCTTTTTCGCCGCATCTTCGCTCTCTTGGCGTCCTGGGCAATTGAAGTTCGGACAAAGCTTCCACGGACCCCGTGCCGTTTTGACCACCACCAAAGGAGCGCCGCAATCTTCGCAGACTTCTTCAGTCGCAATAATCTGGCCATTCGGCGGCAACGGATAGCGCGTTTCGCACTCGTCGAAATTCTCACACGTAATTGAACGCTTCAGTGTTTTCGGATTGCGCCGGGCATACATCTTCGATTGCTTTCCCTGTGCGGCACAAACGGGACAATACCCCACCATGACTTCTGGCTCTTGATTCGTCTTGCAATGCGGATCAATGCAGATAACCTTCGGCTTCGACCGAAACGCCGTGACTTTGACTTGCGGCATACCGCACTCCGGGCATACCTCTTCAACGGCTTCAATCTTTCCTTTGGGAAGCGGATAGGTCACATCGCACTCCGGCCAGCCAGAACAGCCGATAAACATAGACTTTGATTTATGCGAAGCTCTAATCTGAAGATCCTTGCCGCATTTGGGGCACTTCCCCACATACGCATCGGCAGCAACTGCATCACCAAGCGCTTCGCTCACCTCATCTGCATGCGGGATAAGTTCAGCAAGCTCCTTCGATAAAAGATCGCGCGAGCTTCCGACAATGGATTCTTTGGTGGTGTGCCCTTCTGCAATCTCGTCCATACCGGACTCAAGCTCTGCGGTCATCTCAGGATGGGTAATGTGCGGGGCAAATTTATCAAGCGCTTCTACAACGGCAATGCCAAGCTTTGAAGGCTCTATCGGATCGTTTTGGATATATTTCACCTGATAGAGACGCTCAATAATGGAATGGCGCGTCGACTTTGTGCCAAGTCCCAGCTTTTCCATTTCCTGAATGAGCTTGCCTTGGCTGTAGCGTGCCGGTGGCTTTGTCTGATCCTTTTCGCACTGGGCACCATTAAACGCAATCTGCTGTCCCTGCATAAGAGACGGAAGCGTTTCGTCCTTCTTCAGGCCGTACGGATAAATTTCGCGGAAGCCAGGCTTGATCAAAACGTCGCCTTTTGCCACAAATTCCTGACCAGCAACGTCAAGGGAGACTTTCGTGCCCTCGATCACCGCCGCCTCTGAAAGCGTTGCCAAAAAGCGCCTTGCGATCAAGTTGTAGAGTTTGTACTCAGAAGCTGGCAAGTCGTCGGGAGTAGCTGCCGCCGTAGGATAGATAGGCGGATGGTCTGTCGTTTCCTTTTTACCTCGCGTGGCGTGAAGCGATCCTTTTGAGAGCAGCTTCTTGCAATAAGGCGCATAGGCAGGATTTGCAGCCAGGCGCGTGACAACATCTTTAAGATCAAGCGTTGACGGATACACCGTATTGTCAACGCGCGGGTAAGAGATGTAGCCATCCATATACAGGCTTTCTGCCATACGCATGCATCTGCCCGGATTGATGCCTTCTGCAGAAGCTGCCGCCATTAAAGCGGTGGTATTGAACGGTACGGGGGCGCCCAACGTGCGCTCCTTTTTCTCAATAGCGGAAACGGAAGCGGTGTTGGCGTCTTTAATCGCTTCCATGACTGTCTGTGCTTCTTTTTCCGTTTTGATATGCGCCGTGTGATAGTGCGCTGTGAAGGCCGCATCCCCTTTACCATCGGTAGGCCCTCTGTCAGAGGCAGCATCAAAATCACCTTTGATGACCCAGTAATCCTCAGGGACAAAAGCATCTCTTTCGCGTTCGCGCTCAACAATAAGCGCCAGCGTTGGCGTTTGCACCCTGCCCGATGATCGCACATTGCCGATACCGGCAAATCGGACAAGCGTCAGATAGCGCGTGAGTGCGGCACCCCAAATCAGATCAATTTCTTGGCGCGTCTCTCCTGCTTGCGCCAAGTTTTCGTCCATTTCTACGAGGTTATCGAAAGCATGCTTGATTTCGGGTTTGGTAAACGACGAATAGCGCGCACGCGAAACCGGTGCAGTATCGTTCACTTCGCGACAGCATGCCAGAGCATCAGAGCCGATCAGCTCGCCTTCGCGATCAAAGTCAGTTGCAATGACAATCGAGTCTGCCTTTTTGACAAGATTTTTGAGGGAGCGGATAATGTCTTTTTCTTTCGGAAGCTTTTGAATGGGCGCATAGGCAAGATACGGCAGCGCCTCCATCTTCCATCCTTTAAGCTCGACTCCATCTTTGGTAAAGGGCTTCTTCTTTTTGAAAGGCGGT
>CAYPKC010000020.1:0-5478 GCA_964411215.1 uncultured Eggerthellaceae bacterium
AGATATAGCGCGTTGCCGGCATATTGAAATGCTCGGAGTGATGGAACGGCATAAATCCGCCACCGGTAGTCAGAACCAGCGGATACTCGTCCAAAAGCTCAGGCGTGTCGATCGGGTTTTCAATCGTGCCGATGTAGGTGGGCATTCCCGGGAAGCCGAGTTCACGCATGATCGTTGAGTTGAGCTCGACCTTCTTCGACGGTGTCCAGAAGCCGCCATGCTCTTCGAATTTCTTCTGGTGCAGCGGCGGGAAGTACATACGTACTTTGTCGACAAAGTCGTTGTAGTTTTCAAGCGGAAGTCCGATAGGCTCGATAACAGCCCAGTATGCTTCTTCTTCTGTCTCCCACGGCCAGTTTTCAGGATCTTGTCCGCACGCAAGACCGAGCTTGCGCCAGAACACCATATCAGTATGGCGGTCGTACTTCGGCTGGATAGCGCGGCGTCCTGCCATAAGCGAGTCGGTCGCACCGTAGTGGGTAACGATCGTCGGACGCTCAAGGGCACCGGCTGCCGGGAAGACATAGTCGGCAAACAGCGAAGTCGGCGTGATCCAGTAATCAACGCAGACAAGGAATTCGACCTTCTTGATGGCCTCCAAGGTCATCTTCGCGTCGCCATACGAGTTAATCGGGTTGGTTGCGTTGCAGATAAGAGCGCGGATGGGGTAAGGATCCCCGGTAATGATTGCCTTAAAGACGCTCGGGCCATGTGCTTCGCAGAACCATTCTGTCGGAAGCGTTTTGCCCCATTGGCGACGAGCCGTATCGGAGATGATCTGATATCCAGGCCAGGACGTCAATTTGAAGCGGCTGATCTGCTTGGCCTTCATTTCCTCAGGAAGGCACTCATTCAATTCAAGCTCTTCGTCGGTGAGGAAGTTCATGGCGGGACCCGGCATACCATCGCCACCAGGTACTTCAAGGTTGCCCGTGACAGCACGCAGAAGCGCAATAGCATGGCTTCCGGTGGTTGATGCACGGCCGATCTGATCCCATGTGCATCCCCACTGAATGCAGCCAGGCTTATTCATGGCATACATTGCAGCGGCCTTGCGGATCAAATCCGGCTCGAGCCACGTGATCTCAGATGCCCACTCAGGCGTATATTCCGCCACGTGTTCCATGAGCTCATCAAAGCCAGAGCACCATTTCTCAATGAAGTCGTAGTCGCACAGACCCGAATACAGAATGGTGTGAAGCATGGCAAGTGCGAGCGCCGCGTCAGAACCAGGACGAAGCGGAAGCCACAGATCAGCCTTCGAAGCTGTCTCAGAGTAGCGCGGATCAACAACGATGATCTTAAGGCCATTGCCGATCTGGAGATCCGAATAGCCGCGCATGCCTGGAAGCGTTGAAGCGCCTGGGTTCATGCCCCATAAGATAAGGCTCTTAGCCCCTCCTAAGTCGGTCTCAAACGGCGACCAACCAGCAACGCAGGTCTCAGCCATAAATGTTGGAATCCAGCACAACAGTGCGTTATGGAAACCATTAGGCGTTCCGAATTGATTCAGGAAGCGGCGACGTGCCCAGTCGTCTGTTCTCGTCGTTCCTCCTGCAGAAGCTACAGCCTCTGCTCCGCTTTCTGCTTTGATTTGATTCAGCCTATCCGCAACTTCCTGGATAGCCTGATCGTAATCGATCTTTTCCCATTTGCCCTCGCCCTTTTCGCCAACACGCTTGAGTACGTGGTTTACGCGGGCGGGGTGATTGACATGCAAAAGCGCGCTCGTGCCTCTGCAGCATAAGCCACCCTGATTGGAGTAATCCGGGTCGCCTTCAATCTTGATCACGTCACCGTCTTTGACGTAAGCAAGAACGCCGCAGTTCGCATGGCAGAAATAGCAAAGCGATTTCACCATTTCAACGCCTGGAGCATGAATATCGATCTCGGCCATCTACCTTCCCCTCTTCTTCTCGTTTTCCAAGCTGCAGCAGTTACTGCAGCGTATGTTATTGCCATTATGCGCGCGCCCGATGCGCGGCATGCGCATAATGGCAATACAGAGTGCTACCTGCGATTATAGTCACGGTAACAATTTTCTTACAACAGATTTCTCTCGATTTCCTATGCATGGTTATAATTGACGGCAATTTGTACACACCGCTTTTCCAGCGTTTCAGATGAGAAGGGATTGAAATGCCATGGAGCATATCTTTACGTTCATGGGAACGGGAGCAGGATGTGGCGTTCCTTCCTTTTTCTGCGACTGTAAAGCCTGTGAGGAAGCCCGTGCGAATCCCCAGATCGCACGAGGTGACTGCGGCGTGATGGTTAGGCGTAAAGACTTCGATACCACACGCGCCAATAACCCGACGCTTGTCATAGACACGCCGCCTGATGCGCGCCATCAGCTCATTCGCGAGCAGGTTGATTGGGTGGATGAGATCCTCTTTACGCATTGCCACTTTGACCATATCGGCGGACTCGGGGAATATGAGTATTTAGTAGCGTTGAAGCGAGGGGGCGTGAGGCTGCCCGTGTTTGGCTCGGGCGAGACCCTTGAAGGCATTGAGCGCGAATTCGGTTATATGGCAGGTGCCCTTGATCTCCAAGAATTGCAAGATGGGCAAACGCACGTCTTTGACGGCGTTTCCTATACTGCCCTTCCGGTCACGCACGCACCAGGCACATTTGGATACTTGATCGAAACGCCAAAGACGCGTCTCTTCTACGCATCAGATACGGCAGCGCTTCCAGAAAAGACCGCTGAGCGTATCCGCGATGTTGACGTGCTTGCAATGGACGCGACCTTTTGGAAGAGAAATTGGAATCCCAACCACCATCACTCTGTCCAAGAATGCATCGCGGAAGGCCTTGAGCTTGGAGCCAAGAAAATCTATCTCACCCATCTCTGCATGCACTATGACGAGCCCATCACGTACGCCGAGCTTACCGAATGGCTCAAGTGCTATGACGGGCGCGTCGAGGTCGCGCTCGACGGCATGTCGTTTGAAATCTAGCTGCGCACCTCGGCATCGGTTGCGCCACAGACCTTTTTCACGACTTTCTCGTGTGTTCGATCAATCTCTTCTTGGGTAAGCGTGCGATCAGGCGCACGATAGGTCAGCGTAAATGCCATCGACTTTTTGCCTGCACCGACACGCTCATCATCACGGTAGACATCGAAGAGGCGCACGCTTTCGAGCAGCTTGCCTCCCGCCGAGGTCATGACTTGCCCCATCTTCTCTGCGGTAACGTCTTCGCCAACAATGAAAGCTTGGTCAACGACAATTGCCGGGAACGACGGGACATCGACATAGTCACGGGCCGAACGGCTCGACTTTTCAAGGGCAGACATGTCGATCTCAAAGGCCACCACAGGAGCTTCGGCGCCAAACGCATCAACGACAAGCGGATGGATCTCTCCTACCCAGCCAATCGTTGTGCCTCCCGCAAGCATTTCTGCAGCACGCCCTGGTTGAAGATGCGGTGCCTCTGTTTCCGAGAGTGCCTTAAAGCGGACCTTGGGCAGGGCGAGTTCGCGGGCGAGATTTTCAAGCACGCCTTTGCCATCGAAGAAATCAAACGCGGGAGGATTGCTATTCCATGAGGTCTCCCCCATGGCGCCTGCCATCACGCCTGCGACTTTGATGCGCTCTTTCGGCTTTTTCTTTCCTTCTGCTGCAGAAAACACCGTTCCAATCTCATAGAGCTGGATGTTTTTCGTTCCATGATGCTGGTTGTAGGCGACACTGCGCAGCAGACCCGGGATGATAGTTTGACGCATGACTGACTGATCAGCATTGAGCGGATTCATAAGCTTGACGGGAAGCCCCATTTCGAGCCCGTCCATGCGCATGGATGAAACATCGCCCGGCTCAGCAAATGAATACGTCATCGTTTCATTTAAGCCACTTGCGCGAAGCGTATTGTTTACCACATCTTTCACGAGTTCTTCTTGCTCGCGCTTGCCCACGCGCTTGGGACTTGCCGGCAACGTTGATTCAATGCGATCCATGCCCCACAGGCGAACGACTTCTTCGTAAAGATCGATCTCGCGCTCAAGATCGGGGCGGAATGTGGGCACGGCCACCGTTAAAGTATCGTTTTCGGCAGGTGTCGCATCACAGCCAAGGCGCGTCAGGATATCGATAATGAAATCAGCGGGAATGCGGGCGCCCATCATTGCGTTGAAGCGCTCAATGCGGAAGGTAAGAGTCGTGGTCTCAGGTGGGATCGGATAGACATCCACAACACCGGGGCGCACGCTTCCGCCAGATACTTCTGCCATTAAAGCAGCGGCTGCCTTCGAAATCTCGTCAATCGGCGTTGCGTCTACACCGCGCTCATAGCGCATCGATGCTTCTGAAATGAGACCGAGATTGCGGCTGGTGCGCGAGGTGTGCGAGCGTGAAAACGTTGCCGCCTCTAACAGAATAGTGGTGGTCGTATCCTCCACTTCGCTCTCAAGGCCGCCCATAACGCCTGCAAGGGCAACCGCCTCTTTCGGGGTTGCGATTACCGTCATATCAGACGTCAAGGTGCGCTCCGTGTTATCGAGGGTTGTGAAAACCTCACCGTCTTGTGCGGGGCGGACGATCACATGCACCTTGCCATCTTCGCCTACAAGAGTGTCGTAGTCGAAGGCATGGAGAGGCTGCCCGTATAAAAACATGATGTAGTTCGTGACATCGACAATGTTGTTGATAGAGCGGGCACCTTCAGCAATGACGCGCTCAGCGAGCCAGTCTGGCGAAGGTCCGATTTTGACATTGTCGATGACGCGTGCCGTATATCGTGCACAACGCGTTGTGTCATCAATTGTAATGCTTACCGCATCCGCCACCTCTGGCCCTGAAAGAACGTCCTTAAGCTTTGCAGCATCTTCTGCAAGAGGATCTGTCCAATCGCGCTGATACATGGCACCGATTTCACGGGCAAGGCCAGCAACTGACAAACAATCAGGACGATTCGGCGTTATCTCAAGATCAAGCACGGTGTCTCCCGATCCGGCATATTCCGTAAATGCCATGCCGACCGGAGCATCCTCGGGAAGAATCCAGATGCCGTCATGCTCGTTTCCTTGCCCGAGCTCGCGTTTAGAGCAGCACATGCCACAGCTCACCACGCCGCGCAGTTTGCTCTTTTTGATCTTAAAGCCGCCGTCATCACTTGGAAGGACCGTTCCCACGGTTGCTACCGGCACTTTAATACCGGCAGCAATGTTGGGTGCACCGCAGACGATCTGCAGCGGCTCGTCTGCACCCACATCGACCATAACTACGTGCATGTGATCGGAGTCGGGATGCGCTTCGCAACTGAGAACATGGCCGATAACGACGCCGTCTAAAGCTTCCCCAACCTTTTCGACGTCTTCAACACCGGTGCCGGTGAGATCCAGCCGATCGCAAAATGCCTGCGTGTCTGTTGGCACGTCGACGTAGTTTTGTACCCATTTGAGAGAAAGTTTCATAATTCCGCTCTTTCTAGAACTGTCGAAGGAATCGCATGTCACCCTCAAGCAGCATGCGCAAG
>CAYPKC010000020.1:5488-9648 GCA_964411215.1 uncultured Eggerthellaceae bacterium
CGTATTTCAGGCACGCGATACGCTCTACTCCCATGCCGAAGGCGAAGCCGGAATAGACCTCAGGATCGATGCCGCTCATCTCGAGCACATTCGGGTCAACCATGCCGCACCCTAAAATCTCAAGCCAGCCGGTGCCTTTACACATGCGGCATCCTTCGCCGTGGCAGATGCCACAGCTGACGTCTACCTCGGCAGAAGGCTCCGTGAACGGGAAATAGTGGGCGCGAAAGCGCGTGCGGCGATCAGCGCCGAACAGCTGCTTGCACACGAAGTCGAGCGTGCCTTTCAGGTCGCCGAAAGTAATGCCTTTATCAACCACCAAGCCTTCTATCTGATGAAACTGCGGAAGATGGCTGGGATCGGCCACATCGCGGCGGTATACCTTGCCTGGCACGATGACATAGATGGGCAGCTCGCGATCCTCCATAGCATGCACCTGGGCGCCTGAGGTCTGGGTGCGTAAAAGCACATCAGATTCGCCTTTGACCTGGGAGCTTTCACCAGAGAGATCGTAGACGTAAAACGTATCTTGCAAAGAGCGGCTCGGGTGATCAGGCGGTGCATTCAGTGCTTCGAAGTTGTAATAGTCTGTTTCAACTTCTGGACCGCTAATGACCGAATAGCCCAAGCCTAAGAATATCTGGGAGATTTCGTCAATCATGCCGTTGATCAAATGGCGCGTGCCTATCTGCTGAGAGCGTCCTGGCAGAGTCACATCGACGGCTGCAGCATCAATCGATGCTAACAGTTCTTGCGCGGCAATCTTAGACGTGGCTTCCTCTAAAGCGCCCTCCACCTTCTCGCGGGCAGCATTCACGCTTTTGCCCACTTCAGCTCGCTCTTCTTTGGGGACTTGTCCCATAGAGCGCAGATAGGCGGTTAAGGTTCCCGATTTGCCAATCACGGCAATACGGATCGCTTCAAGCTCTTCGGAGGTTGTTGCAGCCGCGATATCAGAAAGCGTTGAGTCGACTAATGCTGAAAGTTCATCTACCAATGACATAAGGTACCTTTCACGAAAAACATGCAAGTGCTCATTATAGGACAGGAACGCGAGATAGATGTCCGTTTTAATACCCGCGTAGTTATAAAACACTCTCCCGTAGGTAAATGCATAGAGGAGCGTTTTGTTAGAGAGGTCAAGGCCTATCACAGAAGGCGGTATGACACCGTTCTTTTACCCCAATCCCGAGCCACTGCTCCTTGATTGCCCGAAAGCGCCCGGTAGACCGCTCGTTGAAGATCAAGCGAGACGCCGTATTTGGCAAATCCGCCGCCATCCATCACATAGGCATATACCACTTTATTGCCATAGTTGATTTGGATCATGCGATTCTTGATCAAGCTTCTATAGCCAGGTGTATAGATTGAAATGGCAACGCCCATGGTTTTTTCGGTATATTTCATGCCATTAGCACACGTTCCCCCAATGATGTCATAGGCGGTTGCTTTGCCTGTGTTCCAGCTCGTGCTGATAGGAGCTACCCACTTTCCATTGGTGCCGACCGAAGATCCCGCTTGTCCGCTACCGCTTTGCCCGCCTTGCCCGCTTTGCGAGTCAGATGAGGACGTCTGGCTTTCCCCTTCGAGGCTTCCCGCATAAGGACCGTGTGACTTTGTGCTGATATGGTCAATGCTCGCATGCAACGCATTCATGCGTGCCGCATCGGCCGCCTCTTGATTCACGCGTTGTACGACGGCTTCTGCTTCATCGCGTTTGGACGCAAGCTCTTGAAGCTTTGCATCTTGTTCATCTTTTTGGGAAGTCAGTGCGTGGGATCTGTTTTCGAAATCGGCTTTCAGATCCTTTTGCGTCTGAACAATGTCGTTCTGGTACTCGATCACACGCTCGATCTGCGTCAGATTCTTGTTGAACTGCTTCCAGTCTTTGGAATTGAGTAAGAGATTCAACATATGCGAGCTGCTCTTGTTCTTATATTCTTGGCGCACCGCTTGAGCGAGCGCATCTTGGCCTTCCAACATCTTTGTTTGCGCTTCCATAGTCTTTGCCGCAAGGTCATCAATGTCTGCCTGCAATCCTTCGACATCGCTGCCGAGCGCATCGCATTCAGCGTTGAGCGAATCGAGCTCAGCTTGCGCTTGCTCTACGGTCAGTTTCTGCGTGGCAGAAACGCTGATATCGTTTGGTTGGGCTGGCTCTAAAGGATGCGCATACGCACCCTTTGAAAGCGGTCCTAAGGGAAAGAAAGCAAGGCAGAATAGCAACAGGACACACAGTGCATATTCGATACGCGATACAGATCGAAACAAAAGTGCTCCTACGAGTTCGTTTGGCGCTTTTTCCGACAGCGTGCAACACTGCGAAAAGCCGCCTGAGTACATTACCAAGAATGTTTCACCATTATTATAGTGTGGATTGTGCGCTCTATTCGCATGCACAAGAAATTCAGTAAACAGATAGATACCGCTCAGATAGATGCTTACAGGGCTAAAAGCTCACGCGCATGTTCAAGAGAGGCTTCTGTCACCGAGCCCGAGAGCATACGTGCGATTTCCCTCATGCGGTCTTCGCCTTCCACGCACGCTATGGTAGTGGCCGGGTTGCCGTCATGCAGCATTTTCGTGGCAACATAATGCTTTTCTGCCCGTGCCGCAATTTGTGGAAGATGCGTTACAACAATGACTTGATGAGTGGTCGCAAGTTCGGCAAGAACAGAACCTAATGACAAGGCAGCACTTCCGCCTACCCCCGCATCAATCTCGTCAAAAACAAGCGTTGCCGTATTGTCCCGCTCCCCCATGGCCACATGCAAGGCGCACATGACGCGCGACAGCTCGCCGCCTGACGCGATTTTTGAGAGCGGACGCGGCTGCATGCCTTGCCCGGGGCGAAAAAGGAACGCTACGGCATCGGGGCCCTCTGCCGTCCACGACGTATCTGGAAGACGCTCGATATCCACTTCTACCCGCGCACTGCCCATCTCAAGTTCGGCAAGCACGTTATTGATAGCCTCTTCAAATGAGGGGATGGCGCTTGTTCTTGCCTCAGAGAGCACGCAAGCGACACGCGTGAGTTCTTGCTGCGCGCATTCAAGGCGCTTCTGCGCTTCGCGCTCAACTTCTTCTGCATTATCACGTATGGCCAGGATTTCACGCGCCTCGCACGCGTGCGCAATCACTTCTTCAATCGTTGGACCGTATGAGCGCATCAGGGACTGATAGGCGGCAATGCGTTCTTGCAGTGCCGCAAAGGACGCCTCATCCAAATCAATGGCATCTCTATACTGGGATACGTCCCGGGCAACATCTTCGATGGTGTAGAGTGCATCGCGAAGGGAGGTTGCAGACGCGGCAAGAGATTCATCCGCACGCATACCTTCCTCTAACAGTGCGATAGCAGCGTTGAGGTTATCAAGCACCCCTCCCTCTTCTGAAAGGGCATAATGCGCCTCGCCCGTCACCCGCGCTAAGAGATCCGCATTCTCTGATTTCTTGAATGTCGAGAGCAGCTCTTCATATTCTTGCGGATCAGGTCCGACCGCATCAATCTGTGCCAATTTATAGGCTGCATCTTCTATCTTTGCGGAAGATGCTTGCGTATGCGCACGCACCTCATCTAATTTATGCTGCGCTTCCTTGAACGCGTGAAAAGCCTGTTGGTAGGCGTCAAGCGCGCCGTCTTTGACCGTATCTGCCCACATGTCCAGATACAGACGCTGCGTGGCGGGGCGTACAAGGAGTTGATAGTCGTGCTGAGAGCACAGGCCGACAAAAGGTGCGATTTCTTCAGAAAGCTCAGTTGCACTTGCCATGACACCGTTGATTTTCGCCCGTGATCGGCCATCAGCTGATACGCTGCGCCGCACTACCACTTCGGTTTCATTGTCAGGTGCACTGAAAGCGCCCTGTACCAGGCATTCTTGTGTCCCTTCGCGCACGATATTCTTATCAGCGCGCTGGCCCATGAGCAGCTTGCATGAGGCAAGAAGCGCCGTCTTTCCGGCACCCGTTTCTCCCGTGATGGCTGTCAGGCCACGACTCGGCTCAATTTCTGCTTCTTCTATGAGAGCAAGGTTTGAAACACCTATCGCATCTATCACGATACTCTACCTCTTGTAGCTGTTACGGCGCTTGTTCCCATACTGGGAGCCTTTGCGCGCCGAGCTTTTGAGCTGCTTCAAGACATCGTCTTCGCTTGT
>CAYPKC010000020.1:9658-12637 GCA_964411215.1 uncultured Eggerthellaceae bacterium
CTTCGAAGAGAGACCACCTGGTCGCGGATACGGGCTGCTTCCTCAAAATCCATGTTAGCAGATGCTGCTTGCATGTCGTCTTCCATCGACATGATGATTCTCATCACTTCTTCCCGCGACAATTCTGCAAGCTCGCGATTGATCGTTGCGGCATCAACGGCGGCGGATTCATCAACGATGGAATCAAGGATGTCATTGATTGCTTTGCGTATCGTTTGCGGCTCAATACCATGCTCTTTGTTGTATGCCTCTTGTATTTCGCGGCGCCTGCGCGTTTCCGTGATAGCGCGATGCATCGAGTCAGTCTCTTTGTCGGCATACATAATGACTTTACCCGAAACATTTCTTGCGGCACGGCCAATAGTCTGAATGAGCGAGCGATGGTTGCGCAGAAAACCTTCCTTGTCTGCATCCAAGATAGCAACAAGGCTTACCTCGGGAAGGTCAAGGCCTTCTCGCAACAGATTGATGCCCACAAGCGTATCGAATTCGCCTTTACGCAGATCGCGCAAGATCTCAACGCGTTCAAGCGTCCCGATATCCGAATGCATGTAGCGCGCTTTCAGCCCTTGATCAAGCAAGTGCTCGGTCAAATCCTCTGCCATCTTTTTGGTCAAGGTGGTAATAAGCGTTCGCTCATTGGCTGCCGCGCGCTCACGCACCTCATCGATAATGTCATCAATCTGGCTTTTGGACGAGCGCACTTCAATGAGCGGGTCAAGCAGGCCCGTTGGGCGAATGATTTGCTCAACTTGGGCTTGGCTGACCTTCTCTTCATAGTCTCCCGGCGTTGCCGAGACATAGATAAACTGCGGAATGCGCTCTTCGAATTCATCAAATCGAAGAGGCCGGTTATCAAGGGCAGAAGGAAGGCGGAAGCCGTGCTCGGCAAGCGTCACTTTGCGCGAACGGTCGCCTTCATGCATGCCGCGGATCTGGGGCACGCTGACGTGCGACTCATCAATGATGCAGAAAAAATCGCGCGGAAAGTAGTCAATGAGCGTGTAGGGCGGCTCACCCGGCGCACGCCCATCAAGGTGACGCGAATAGTTTTCAATGCCCGAGCAAAAACCCATGGTCTCAAGCATCTCGAGATCGTAATTCGTTCGCATCTCAAGTCGTTGGGCTTCAAGGAGTTTACCCTCATCATTGAATTGCTGTAGGCGGTCTCTGAGTTCTTCGCGAATCGTCGATAAGGCTCGCGTCATTTTCGGACGCGCCGTGACATAATGCGAAGCAGGCCAAATAGGAATAGCCTGAAACGTATGCAAAACCTCGCCCGTGACGTTGTCGATCTCGGCGATCTCTTCTACTTCATCTCCCCAAAAATCAATGCGCAGCGGATTGTCCGCATAGGGAGGGAATACATCGAGCGCATCTCCGCGCACGCGGAAGGTACCGCGTTTGAGCTCATAGTCGTTGCGGTCATATTGGATGTCTATCAGCTGGTAGATCACATCATCGCGATCTGCCGGTACGTTCTTATCGATAAAGACCGCCATACCGGCATAATCTTGCGGCGAGCCAATACCATAGATACAGCTGACTGACGCAACGACGATCACGTCACGCCTGGACAACAGTGCAGACGTTGCCGCATGGCGCAGCTTCTCGACTTCTTCGTTGATCGAGGCATCTTTTTCTATGAAGGTGTCAGATGAAGGAACGTATGCTTCTGGCTGGTAGTAGTCGTAATACGAGACGAAATAGACGACGGCGTTATCAGGGAACATTTCTTTCAGCTCGCTTGCCAATTGCGCGGCAAGCGTTTTGTTCGGCGCCATGATGAGGGTAGGTTTTTGAACCTTCTCAATGACTTTTGCCATCGTAAATGTTTTGCCGGATCCGGTGACTCCCAAAAGGGTTTGATAGCGCAAGCCGTCTTCTATGCCGTACGCAAGTTTTTCTATGGCCTCAGGCTGGTCTCCCGATGGCTCATACGGCGAAACAACTTTGAACTTGTTGTTGGCGAGGCGAACTTCTGGAAGCTTCCCCTCCATTTCCATACCCTCTATGTTGCGCAGATGGGAAGACAAAAGATCGGTGCCGCCTTTGGAGGTATCGTCTTATTTCTGTTGGCTGTTGTAGCGCGACCACCACGCTACGACCTGATTGTAGAGCTCGTCTTTCGTGGAATCGTTGTTGAACACGACATCGGCTGCTTCTACGCGATCGGCATCGGTGATCTGGCGGGAAATACGGCGGCGTACATCATCTTCATCAAAGCCGCTTGCAACAGCGCGTTCAATGCGTGCATCAATGGGTGCGAGCACAGCGATAACGACATCGGCAGAATAGGCCAGCGAAGTTTCGCGGTTTTTAAAGACCGAATACTCGACAACGACCGCTTCGCAGCCTTCTTCTTCAAGCTTGTCGATCTGCTCGGTAAAGGCCTCTTCAATACGCGGCATGGTAATGCGATTAAGTCTGCGGGTTTCCGCGGGAGTTGCAAAAGCCTTGGTAGCAACTTTCTGACGGACAACCTCGCCATCTTCATCAAGGATGTCGTCTCCGAAAGCGTCGACCAATTCTTCTTTGACGATTTCCCATTTGAGAATATCGTGGCCGACTTTGTCGAGGTCGATATGCGCAAGGCCTAGATCAACGAGGGCCTTTGTCGCTGTAGATTTTCCGGAACCCATTCCCCCGATAATAAAGATCTGTTTCACCATGCGCCCCTTTGTTGTAGGTGGTATATACCTTATCGTTCAATCATAGCGAACATCGGCGGCAAAACAGACAAAAAAAGACCCGTAAGTGCAAACTTACGGGTCTTTTGTAACCTACTCTGCTGCCTCAGCAGCTGCTTCTTCTTGAACCTCTGCGGAAGGCTCAGCAGCGCTCCCTTGAGATTCCGTTACATCCTCAGTAGATGCATCGCCGCCAGCAGCGGCTTCTTCTTTGATGACCTCTGAAGCTACGGCATCTTCAACAGCCTTTTCAGTCACTGTATTTACTGATGTTGAAGTGTTTTGACTG
>CAYPKC010000021.1:0-12606 GCA_964411215.1 uncultured Eggerthellaceae bacterium
GCGATATACACCAGTCTTTCAAGTTCTCGAGCCAGTCGAGATATACTTGCGACCAGCGCTCAGGATGGAAGGTAATTTGCCCGCTCTTCACTGCTTCTGCGGCAGGCTCTTTCAACTTATCAACCGCTACAAACCACTGCTCAGACAGCCAAGGCTCAAGCGTGTTATGGCAGCGATAGCAATGCATGACCGAGTGCGTCAAATCCTCAATATGATCCAAAAGACCTAACGTTTCAAACTCGGCAACAACTGCCTTACGTGCCTCATCTCTGCTCATGCCCGAGAATGCACCGAAGCCTTCTACCACATGGGCAGTTTCATCAAAGATATTGATCTGCTCAAGACCTGCCCGCTGTCCCATAGAAAAGTCATTAGGATCATGAGCTGGGGTGACCTTGACAGCGCCCGTGCCGAATTCGGCATCAACATGGAAGTCAGAGAAAATGGGTATCTTTCGGTCAACGATCGGTAAGATAACGTTCTTGCCGATAAGGTGTTCGTAGCGCTCATCTTTGGGGCTGACCGCAATGCCGGTATCGCCGAGCATAGTCTCAGGGCGCGTCGTGGCAACTACCAGGTAATCCATATCCCCTTCCGGCTCTTCAAGGGGATAGCGAAGATACCACAGATGGCTTGCCTCTTCCTCGTATTCCGCTTCGTCATCGGCAATGGCCGTAGTGCAGCTCGGGCACCAATTCACAATCCGGCGCCCTTTATAGATGATGCCGTTTTGATACCAATCAACGAAAAGCTTTCTGACAGCAAGCGAAAACTCAGGGCTCATGGTGAACTTCTCATGCTCGTAATCGCAGCTGCAGCCCATAGCCTTGATCTGGTTGACGATCGTTGTTCCGTATTCGTCACGCCATTTTTGGCATTCTTCAATAAAGGCCTCACGCCCAATCTCGCGACGGTTGATGCCCTGTTCTGCCAAATACTTATCAACTTTAGTCTGCGTGGCAATACCCGCATGGTCAGTGCCTAAAATCCAGCGCGCTTGCATACCTTGCATGCGTGCATGCCTGATGCAAGCATCTTGGATGGAATCATTGAGCGCATGCCCCATATGCAAAACGCCGGTCACGTTCGGCGGCGGAATGACGATCGTATAGGGAGTTTGGGCGCATGATCCAAACCCTTTACTCCGCAAGAAATAACCACCTTCGCGCCATGCTTCAAAGATGGGGGTCTCCCACGCTGCGTATGACTGCTGTTCTTTTGAGTTGCCCGTATCTGCCATAACTATTGCCTTTCGCACTTCCCCTTTAAGTGAAGTTGATGTTCATAGAGGCGCAAAACGCATGCGTGCTATGCGCTCTTTGCTGCTGTTCCGTCGATTTTTTGAATTTCCGGGAAGGTCTCGCCCGTTATATCAGTCGGTCGAATAACAACACGTGTTGCGCCCGTAATATCTGGAAGCTCATACATCACACCCATAAGGACGCGCTCGCAGATAGAACGCAAGCCACGCGCGCCTGTTCCGTGCTCTGATGCTTCTTTGGCGATCGCGCGCAGGGAATCTTCGCCGATCACGAGTTCAGAATCTTCTATCTGGAACATCTTTGTGTACTGCTTGATAAGCGCATTTTTCGGCTGCGTCAGTATCAGCATAAGATCGTCTTCCGTAAGCTCATCAAGAGAGGTGATGACAGGAATGCGACCGACGAATTCTGGGATCATGCCATATTTGTTAAGGTCTTCTGGAATCACTTGGGCCAAAAGCTCGGCTTCCTTTTGCTTCTTTGTTCCGGGAAGCTCTGAGGCAAATCCGAGACCGCTTTTGCCTACCCGCTGTCCAACAATATCAGCAAGACCGACAAAGGCGCCGCCTAAGATGAACAGGATATTTTTGGTGTTGATATGCAAAAGCTCCTGTTCGGGATGCTTTCTACCACCCTGAGGAGGCACCGAAGCATCGCAACCTTCCACGATTTTCAGCAGTGCCTGTTGGACACCTTCGCCAGAAACATCGCGCGTGAGTGAAAGGTTTTCAGCCTTGCGCGCAATTTTGTCGATCTCGTCTATGTAGACAATGCCGATCTCGGCGCGATCAATGTTGTAATCTGCTGCGGTTATGAGCTTCAGCAGAATATTCTCGACGTCTTCGCCAACATAGCCAGCCTCAGTCAGTGTGGTTGCATCCGCAATAGCAAAAGGCACCTGCAGAGTTTTTGCAAGCGTTTGGGCAAGAAGCGTTTTGCCGGATCCGGTAGGACCGAGCAGCATGATGTTGCTCTTGTCGATTTCAACATCGTTTGAGTCTTCCGGCTCGAACATAATCCTTTTGTAATGGTTATAAACGGCAACAGAAAGTGCTCGTTTTGCAGCTTCTTGACCCACGACATATTCCGAAAGGCTCTCGTGAAGCTGACGCGGTGTCGGAAGTGCAGCGAGTGCGGCTGCGCGCGCTTCTTCAACATCGACAATGCTGCCTTCTTCGTCTCTTTCTATGTCGTAGAATGCTTGATCATGGCGTGCATGGCGACCAGCGCTTGGCAGGCGATCTTCCATGCCCTCGCTCTCATAGCCATCCATATCGCGCAGTTGCGCTTGGCCTGACATGAACATATCTTGCATCATGGCATCGGCGCACGTTGATATGCACTCATCGCAGATAAAAATACCGCCAGGGCCGGAAATCATACGATAGGTTTCCGACGAAGGCTTCCCGCAAAAAGCGCATTTGATATCGTCAGGATGAACAGTTCTCTCATCTTTCATAATAAGCTCAGTGCTCTCTTTCGCATCAAGGTATAGCCTCACAATTATAAAAGGTATGTTTTTTATTTTTCACGTGTGGCGGGGTGAAAAATAAAAAACATGCGCCGGCTGTACTTCCGACGCATGCTTTCGCTGTTTCTCAAACGATCAGACGAATACTGGTGGCTATTCGCCGTGCTTGGTAATGATTTCATCTACAAGGCCGTATGCTTTTGCCTCTTCGGCAGTCATGTAGTTGTCGCGCTCTGTGTCGAGCTGAATCTTTTCCATGGTCTGACCGGTATTCTCTGACAGAATACGATTCAACTGCTTGCGTGTCTTGAGCATGAAATCTGCAACGATGGCAATTTCAGTCTGCTGACCTTGTGCACCGCCAAGCGGTTGGTGGATGAGCACCATAGAATTCGGAAGGCAGAATCGCTTTCCTTTTGCACCAGAAGACAGAAGTACCGCTGCCATAGAAGCGCACGTTCCAATGCAGATTGTCGAGACATCGCACTTGATGAAGTTCATCGTATCCAAAATGCCAAGACCTGCCGTGACGGAGCCTCCCGGAGAATTGATATAGAGTGAAATATCTTTCTCGGGATCGGCCGACTCCAAATGGAGCAGCTGCGCGACAACGGAATTGGCAACGTGGTCGTCTATCTGCTCTCCCAAAAACACAATGCGGTCATTCAGCAAACGCGAATAGATGTCATAGGATCGCTCACCGCGTGGAGACTGCTCAATAACGTACGGAATGAGTGCGCTTTGCGGGCTCACAAAGCTTCTGTCTGCTCTTTCTAAATTCATAGCTACTTCCTCGCTTTCTCGTCTTTTTCAATGTGCAATTATACGACTTGCTCTTATAAAAGCGAGTTCTGCACAGAATAGCTATTTATCCTCATCCTTCTTATCGCCACCGTCCTCGACAGCTTCAGTCACAATGGCGGTGTCGATAACCTCTCGCATTGCTTTTCTGCGAACGATGCCTTCTCTGATCATGTAGAGCTTGCCTGATTGCTTCCACTCGCGCTCGGTCTTTTTCGGATCATCAAGGCCGGCAACCTCGAACTCATGCGTGACCTCTTCATCCGTCACGTCAATGCCTTTTTCCTTAGCCCAGGCATCAAGCGCGAGCTGTTGTTTTGCCTCATCCTGTGCCTGAAGCTTGATGTCTTCCTTGAACTGCTTGCTGTCAATGCCGCGGCCGGCAAGATATTCATCAAACGACATGCCCCTTCTTTGGAGTTGGTTGAAGAAATCTTGCAGAAGCTCTGCCTCTGCCTCTTCAGCCATATTCTCAGGAACATCTTCTTCAACGCGCTCGACAAGCTTTGCAGCGCAGGCGTTTTCTTTCGCATGCGGCACCATTGCCTCTTTTTGCTTCGTGATCGAATCAGCAATCTCGTTGCGGAAGGCCTCGGCAGAATCCAGCTTGAGCGTCTCTTTGACCCATTCATCAGTGAGTTCTGGAACCTGGCGTGACTGCACTTTGGTGCACGTGACATCAAACTTGACCTTCTTGCCGCCCAGGTCAGCCACCAAAAGAGCTTTCTCATCATCGGCAATATCAAGCGTAAACGTTCGCGAATCGCCTTCTGCCATGCCTTCAACTTCTTTGTCAAACGACTCAGGCAAAAGCTGTGCGCCAGGGATGTAGAAACGTGCATCGGCAGAAAGGGATTCAATCTCGGTGCCATCTTCGTCATAGGCTTTCATGTCAAGCGTTGCGTAGGTGTCTGCACCAAGAGGTGTTCCTTTGGGTGCGTCTTCATACGTTTCGTAGTGGTGCAAAATGTAATCAACTTGGCCTTGGATTTCGCTTTCCGTAGCTTGAGCACTGGGGATCTCGATCTCAACCGGATCGTAAGAGGTGAGCGTGACCTCTGGCTTTTTTCCCACCGTGACTTCGAAGGTGAAAGGTTGTCCCAGCTCCACCGTTGAAGGATCGCCAAATTCGGGAGAGCCAACTGGATAGAGTCGCTCTTGCTCAATCATTTCCGGATAGGCGGAGTTGATAACTTCTTCGGTAATGGCTGCCAAAATAGCTTCTTTGCCGAGAGCGTTATCAATGACTGGACGAGGTGCTTTTCCTTTGCGGAAGCCGGGGAAATTGTACTTCGTCGCATATTCTTTATATACCTGCTTTGCCTTTGCATCGACATCGGCAGCATCTACCGTGACGGTAATTTTTGTCTTGTTGTCGTCAAGGGTTTCGACTGTTGCGTTCACTGGCTTCCTCTTTCGTTCATTGCGTTTTGAAGATGGTGCAATATGGTATCATAAGCGACGGTAAATGCGCCGATAGAAGGCGATATGTAACGTGCGGGCGTGGCGGAATTGGCAGACGCGCCAGATTTAGGTTCTGGTGAGGTTACTCGTGAAGGTTCAAGTCCTTTCGCCCGTACCATCAAGGTGGCACTTCTTCCCTTTTCTTCGAATTTCTTTTCTGTTTCAGCACATGGTCTTGCATGCCTTCAAAAGCATTGATTCCTGCACATAATACTTATTTCAGGATAATATAGAGGTCGGCAGGAATAGACGTGGAAGGATCAAGATCATGGCATGGGAGATGTATGACGCGCTCATCAGCGGGATTCCCGATAGTGTATGCGTGAAGGATTATTGCTTAGGTGTCAATTGGTCGTATGTAGAAGCTGAAAGCGGTTGCGGCGTCTCTTATACGTGCCGCGGGGGCGCAAAAGGACAGAATGAAATGAACTTCAGAGGGCAGCCACTGCGCGAGATGGCTACCCTCGCGAAATCGTGGTCATTCGATGAGGCAACCTTGGGTATTGCGGCCATGAATGCCTGGTATGGGCAAGCCTCTTTGCTTGAACCGCTTGGTGTCGAATATGAAGAACGCAAAGATATGCCTGATGGCACCGTGCGCAAAATGGATGCCTTTGAGCTTATGCGTCCACGCATCGAGGCGCTAAAAGATGCCCATGTCGTGGTTATCGGTCATTTCCCTCATGTGGATCGCATTGCCGAATATGCGCATCTCACCGTGTTAGAGCGTAATTGCCGAAGCGATGAGGATATTCCTGATCCTGCTTGTGAGTTCGTAGTGCCCGAGGCTGATTTTGTTTTCCAGACCGGGGTCACCCTTGAGAATAAGACTGCTCCCCGCCTTCTTGAGTTGGCGGAAAACGCTTATGTCACCCTGGTCGGGCCTTCGGTTGTTATGTCGCCTGTCCTATTCGATTATGGTGCAGACATGCTCGCTGGAAGCATTGTGGGAGATAGCGAGCGCGTGCGCCATGCATGTATGGCCGGAGGCGGCATGCGCTTTGGCTCTGCCCTTTTGATGGCACGGCTGACGCGCTAAAACACCTTCTGCTGTTTTCCGTCGATAAAGAAGAGCTCTTATACAATTCATCATCAGTCTGACCTCGTTGAGTCTTATCATGATTGAAAACTTATCTGCGAGGTTGGGAGAGCTTCATGGCAATGCCAAAAGTATTCCGGAAATACACTGAGATCAGCCTGATAAAGAGAATCTTGATCGGCCTTGTCATAGGCGTGATTCTTGCCTTGGTCATACCTTCTTCAGCAGAAGGCGCGCTGAAAACCATCTCAGACATCATTAGCCTTTTAGGCACCATTTTCGTCAATGCTCTTAAAGCAGTCGCGCCCATACTGGTTTTCTTCTTGGTCATAAGCGCTCTTCAAAATGCGAAGACCGCCGGCACGATGAAGCTCGTGATCGTGCTCTATATCATCAGTACGCTTGTCGCGGCTATTGTTGCGGTAATTGGTTCGTTCTTATTCCCTATCGATCTCACGTTAATACCGAGTCCCGATACGGAAAACACATCTCCTTCAGGGATTGGAGAAGTACTTGAGACGCTCATCTTGAATATTGTCTCGAATCCGGTGGGAGCGCTCATGAATGCCAACTACATCGGCATTCTTGCGTGGGCCATCGTTCTCGGAATAGCGATGCGCAAAGTTCCAAAGAATGTCAAAGAAGTATTTGATGCGATCTCGAATGCAATCACGACGGTTGTTCGCTGGATCATCAATCTCGCGCCGTTTGGCATCTTAGGCCTTGTGTATACCTCAGTCAGCGAAAGCGGCCTTGAGATCTTTACCGAATATGGCCAGGTCATCGCTTTGCTCGTGGTCTGCATGCTTGTTATTGCCCTCATCACTAATCCGCTTATCGTATTTATCTGCACTCGTCACAATCCCTATCCTTTGGTACTGCGCTGCCTTAAGGATTCAGGATTGACGGCGTTTTTCACCCGCTCTTCTGCCGCGAATATTCCCGTGAACATGGAGCTGTGCCGAAAACTCGGTCTCGATAAGGACAACTATTCGGTATCCATTCCGCTGGGCGCCACCATCAATATGGCGGGCGCGGCGGTCACTATCACCGTCATGACCATGTGCGCTTGCCACACGCTTGGTATCACGGTCGATCCGATCACGGCAGTCGTTTTATCGGTGTTAGCTGCTGTGAGTGCCTGCGGTGCTTCTGGTGTTGCGGGCGGCTCGCTTTTGCTCATCCCGCTCGCCTGCTCGCTTTTCGGCATTAGCAACGATATCGCTATGCAAATCGTCGGCATTGGCTTCATCATCGGCGTGATCCAAGACTCCTGCGAAACGGCGCTCAATTCTTCTTCCGACGTACTCTTTACGGCAACTTCTGAATACCGCCGTTTGATCCGCGAAGGACAGAAGGTCAAGCTCGGCCGCGACGCTTTCTCTGAAGATGATTTGGGTCAACTTGAGAAAGAAGCAGCAGCTGAAGGCGCTGAACATGTTTTAGTGAGCGAATCGACTGCGGTAGGCGCAAGCGACTCGACTGCGGTAGGCGCAAGCGATCAAGCTGGGGTAGCCACAGGCAATCAGTCGCGTGCGGCTGAAGATGCCTCTCAAGAATGATCATAACGTCACATGCCGTCTTTACGGCATCTCCGCAGGACTCAACTCCTCAAAGGCTCGCGATCGCCATTGAAGGTGACCGCATTTGTTGGGTGGGCAGCCCTGACGACATTCCGCCAGCCTACCTTGGCGCCAATACCGCTGTGCACGACTTTGAAGATGCGCTCATTGTGCCTGGGTTCCATGATGCCCATATGCACTTTTTCCATTCTGCGCTCTACGATTCGCCTCTTGCGGCACACATTGTAGGCAAAAGCGAACAAGATGCGGTCGCCAAGCTTGCTGATCTTGCTGCGCATCGAAAGCCTGGTTCATGGCTTCTGTCCCAAGGTTGGCGAGAATACTTATGGAAGCCGGCAAAGCATCCTTCAAAAGACTCGCTTGATCGCGCCTATCCTGATCGCCCTGTGGCTATGTATTCAGGTGACGCACATACGCTCTGGTTGAATAGCTGCGCCCTTGACGTGCTGGGAATAACGAATGATTCCATCCCTCCTAAAGGCGGCACCTACGAAACAGATGCGTATGGCAACTTGACAGGAATCGTTCGAGAAGCAGCAGCTATGGAGCTCATGCCCCGCATTGTCTCTTCGTTCTCTCAAGAGGAGCTGTTTTGCGCCTATCGCGCTTTTATCAAAAAGCTCAACGCGTATGGCATTACGTCTGTATGCGATATGTCGCTCATGGCGCGTCCGGGACTTGATTTTGTGCGTGATGATTTGTTCGCCGAGCTTGAAGCAACAGGCGTTCTTTCACTGCGGGTGCATATGTTTCCCACGCTTCTTGCCGATAAAAGCCGCTATCTTGCCATGCAGAAAGCCTATCGCTCACCTTACCTTGCCACAAAAGGCTTTAAGCAGTTCTTTGACGGGGTCTCAAGCCAGCACACGGCATGGGTTAAAGATCCCTACACGAATGCGTATTTCGAAGGAGATTGCGGTCGCCCTACTATTGCGCCTGAAGAGATGGAGCACCTTGTCGCAAGCGCGTTGCCCCTCAAAGCCCCTGTGCGCATTCACACCATCGGCGACCAAGCTATCCATGAAGCGCTCCGCATATTTGAAGCACACCCTTCATCACTCTCCCACTGCCTTGAGCATCTCGAAAACTTTCAAGAGGGAGATGTTGAACGCCTTGCAGCTCGAAACATTATTGCTTCGGTGCAACCACGACATATAACGCTTGATCCGGGCGGTCCTGAACGCGATCTGGGCGATGGGCGCACAAGGCTCATGTGGCCCTTCAGAAGCCTGATCGATGCCGGAGCAACGCTCGCTTTCGGAACTGATTCGCCCGTGACTGACACCAATCCTTTTGCTGTTCTGTATACCGCCGTAACGAGACGCGATGCCGCAACGTGTCTTCCCCCTGATGGATGGCACCCCGAAGAGCGCATTACGATGGCTGAAGCTATACGCGCTTATACGGCGGGAAGTGCTCATGCCACGCAACGATCAGATGAGCTTGGACAAATTGCGCCGGGCATGCTTGCTGATTTCTCGGTAATAGATCGAAATCTATTTGAAGACGCGCAACATGACCCTGAGGCTATACTCAAAGCTCGCACGCTTGCAACCTACGTAGGCGGCATATGCGTGTGGAACGCGGAAGAGCAGGCTTAAGAATCCCACCTCACGCCTTCGCCACCGATTTCCACTTCAAGGGCACAGTGTTGTCCCAGATGCGAGCGTATCGCAGTAACAAATTCATCTGCGTAGTGTGAAAGCACGATTACCTGTATCGTTCCGCCGAAACCACCGCCATGGATGCGAACAGATCCAATAGGTTTTGGCGCATCTCTGGCGTCAGCGATGTCTGAAAGCACATAGGAGCACAGAGCTTGTGCCACCATAGCCGGCTGTACATCGCCATTTTTGCTGACATTTTGCAAATACTCTGCCGATATCCGTGCTGATTCTTGCGTGGCAATAATGAAATCTTGCATGTCATTTGCAACAAGATCTTCAAAGCGACGCAAGACGAGAGCGTTTTCGAGATAGAACCCGAGCGCACAAAGGGCAGCACCATCTCCTAGCACATCACGAACAAAGGCGAGTTTCGACAAGTAGTCAGGAAGCGAAATATCATGGAGATGGGCGATCTTTAAAGTGCGTGCAACATCTTCCATATCTGTTGCCACGCGCGAAAAATCTCCTGTGGTATGCGCATGGCCTTCGCCGCAATCGATCAAGAAATAGGAATAGTCATGCCAAGCGGCAGGAAGATCTATATGGGTGACCCGCGGGTTGTCGAGATGCTCAAAGTCTAAAAGGTTAACTCCCCCAAGGGCGCACGCTGTTTGATCCATCATGCCGCAGGGTTTTCCGAAATAGGTACGCTCGGCAACAAGACCAATGTAGGCAATGTCGAGAGGAGCGAGTCGGCAACCCCATAGGCGGGAGAGAGCAGCGCCGACAGCCACCTCAAATGCTGCAGAACTTGATACCCCCATTCCTGTGGGGATGTCTGAGGAGATTTCGAGATCACATCCCGCCAAAGTGATATCGCGCTCAGCAAGGCCAGCAACAATGCCACGCAGAAGGCCTAACGACGTATTGAACTCGCCTGGTTGAGGGATTAACAAATCGGGATCGGAGAGACCAAGCTCAAAGGGATCGAATCCTTTAGATTGCACTTTGAGAGAAGATCTATCAGTTAAGGTTGCTTTGCACTGGATTCTCTTATCAATAGCAGCAGCTATGATCGATCCACCTTGATGATCTTGGTGGTTTCCGGCAATTTCTGTTCGCCCAGGCGCACTTGCAATCACTGTTGTCATGTTTATCCTCTCATTGCGCATGGCTCATCATAGCGGGCTTTGTGCAAGAAATATCTGACGCCCAATGCCTTCATCATAAAAGGCATATGCTTCGTGAATATCTTGCAAACAACATACCGTACCTTTTCACTTATGGAACATATGACTTCCCATTATGGCTAAAATGTAGACAAGAGGGATTGCGTTTCAAGGTGGGCGTCACAACAGTGCTGTGATCTGCTGTGTGCATTGTGTACAGGTAGTGTTGTATGCGCTCATCACCTATAGTGACCACGTCGTTTGGATGCGAGAGATGTTTTATCTCAATCGTGCGTTAAAAAGTTTAATAAAGACCCACCCTGATGATTCCATTACGCATCTCTTTACGCCGTGGGGTGAATCATTGCATGCCGATAAGGTACTTCAAGAATATCCCCGTCCGCACATGCAGCGCGATTCGTATATCAATTTGAATGGGTTGTGGGAATATGCCATCAGAGATGACGTGCCTGCCGAAGGTGTGCGCCATGCTCTTTGCACCATTCTGGCAGAGCGTTTCGCACATGAGGCATATGACGGCACCATCCTTGTGCCTTTCTCGCCAGAAGCTCCCCTCTCAGGCGTCAATCGGCAACTGAAACCGCATGAAGTTCTGGTGTATAAGAAGCAGATATCTCTTTGCGTGCATGAAAACCGTCGTTGGTTGCTTCATTTCGAGGCAGTCGATTACCAAGCCGACTGCCTTATAAACGGGCACTATGTCGGAAGCCACACGGGAGGCTACATTCCTTTCTCTTTCGATATCACAGAAGCGATCAAGGCAACGACCGATACGCTGAAGGCACAAGACGAGCAAAAGGCTTTTGATGCCGCAGCTCTTCCTTATGAAGTTGCCATTGAAATCATGCTGATTGTGCGTGATCCGAGTAACAAAGGCACCCAACCGCGAGGAAAGCAACGTCTTGACCGTGGAAGTATTTGGTATACCGCGCAAAGCGGCATCTGGCAGACGGTTTGGCTTGAAGAGGTGCCCGATCGATATATTGACTCACTTGTGATCGAACCTCATTTAGATGAGGAAACGCTCACGATCACCGTGCACATGCAAGGCTCTGGTGAATGCGATTCGGACACGCAAAAGCATGTTCAGGAAGAGCTTGATAGCAGCGAGCGTGAAATGCTGCTTGTTGACCTTTACGACGCTGAAGGCACAAAGTTGGCTGGGGCAATTACTCATGCGAGTTTCTCGGTAACACTCAATGTGCCAAAACCGCATGCGTGGGAGCCGTATGATCCTTACTTATACCAGCTCACCATCACGGCGGGGCAAGATTGCGTGCACAGCTACTGCGCCTTCCGCACTTTTACCGTTGAGCCGGATTCCTCTGGCATTCTGCGTTCTTGCTTAAACCATAAGCCCCTCTTCCTCAAAGGGCTGCTCGATCAGGGCTATTGGCCCGATGGTCTTATGACAGCACCGTCAGATGATGCACTCATCTTCGATATAACGCTTGCGATGAAATGCGGCTTCAATATGCTGCGCAAGCATCTGAAAGTCGAATGTGCCCGCTGGTATTATCACTGCGACAAACTGGGCATGATCGTCTGGCAGGATATGGTAAACGGCGGCTCTGATTACCCCGCGTTTTATACCAGCATGCTTCCTACCGCATTCCCGCGACGCTGCTCGCTTGTCAAAGATACCTATGGGTACAAAAGATTTGGAGCGCAAGATCCACACTACAGAACCGAATGGCTCAAAGAAGCAAAGCAAACGATCATGCACCTCAGGAATTTCCCTTGCATTGCAACGTGGGTTGTCTTTAACGAGGGATGGGGGCAGTTCGACGCGAATACCACATGCGATCTTCTGGCCGCGCTTGATCCGACACGAACTTACGATCAAGCAAGCGGCTGGTATGACCAAGGTGGCGGAAACTTTATCAGCGAACATAACTATTTTCACGACCTTCATATCCCAAAAAAGGCCAAAATGCGTGATCTGAAAAAACGTGCTGCGGTGATTAGTGAATTTGGAGGATTGACCCTCCATGTTGTAGAAAACAGCTCACTCAAGCGTGCGTTTGGCTACCTTGGATTTGAAGATAGTGCTCACTTTAATGATGCCTTTCAAAGCCTTATCCATGAGGTAGACGCGTTATGCAAAGACGGCCTTTCCGGCTACGTATATACGCAACTCTCCGATGTCGAAGAAGAAGTTAACGGCCTTGTAACATACGATCGCCGCG
>CAYPKC010000022.1:0-12525 GCA_964411215.1 uncultured Eggerthellaceae bacterium
ACGCTACGTGATACACTCACTCAGATGAATGGGCACGCAAAGGCATTACGCGTGGTTGGAAAGGGGCTCACATGACGAAGAATGCTGATTACACCAACGAGTATTTTCAAATCATCCATGATCTCGATGGTGATATAGAAAGCAGAAGAGCCGCATTCAACTATATGCTCGGGTCAACCGCCATTGTGCATCATCAAGTCGTGGCGTGTAGTTTTGTGCCACGGCTGTTCAACCAGAAGTCATACGACGCCATGAAGCATACTTCTGAAATGACGCACCGCATACTTTGCAAAGTTATGCAGCACTATCTTGATGACCCGTCCTATAGAAATCTGTTTGATTTCGACGAACGCCTTCAAAAACTCATACTGCTCCCCCGCGGCTATGATAGCATTCTCCCCTTCGCGCGTATCGATACGTTTCTTGATGAAGATAACTACACGGTTAAGTTTTGCGAATTCAACGGGGATGGCTCTGCCGGCATGAATGAAAACCGCGAAATCACTAACTCCATTCGTGAGTCAGAGACTTTCAGAGCCTTCTGTGAAAGCCACAGTGTTTCAGGATGCAGCCTCTTTGAACCATGGGTGCAAGAATTTGCGCGCATTTATAGCACGTACAAGAATAAAGTTGATAACCCGCGTTTTGCGATCTGCGACTATCTCGAAAACGGTGTGGTAGACGAGTTTTATATCTTTGCTGACCTCTTCAAAGAAAAGGGATATGACTGCATTGTGTGCGATGTGCGAGAACTTACCTTTGATGGCGAATCGCTCTGCGCACCAGATGGCAAGCGCATTGATGCTATCTGGCGGCGCTGCGTTACCAATGATGTACTTGAATTCTGGGATGATTCGCAAGATCTCATCCGTGCTGTTGAAGCAGAAAAAGTTGCGCTCATTGGCAGCTTTGCTGGCCATATTGTTCATGACAAGCAGATTTTCGATGTGCTCATGAAGCAGGAAACACTTGAATTTTTAACAGCGGAAGAAATATCGTTCTTAGAGCAAACTATTCCAACAACTGAGTTTCTTGATTCACGCTTCGTTGATATCGAGCAGATTCGCACTAATAAAGATGAATGGATTATCAAACCGTCTGACCATTATGGTGCCGACAACGTATATGCCGGGTGCGAAGTGAGCCAGCAAGATTGGAACGGTTATATAGATGCGTTTGCAGATAATAAGGCGGGATTCCCGTTCATCGTGCAAAGGTATTGCAGACCCTATAAAACTGAAACCCTGCCTCCTGATACCAACATTGATAATCTGCCGGATGGCGCCGTGTTAAGCGATCCCCATCTCTATAACAACCTCAACGGACTCTATCTCTATAACGGCAAATTCCAAGGAGTCTTTAGTAGACTGGGACCGCACCCTACCATCAGTAAGCAAAACGATGGTATGACGGCAGCAACGTTATGGGTTGATGCAAACGTCGATTGTGGGCTTGCGCTCTAATAACACACGCTCGCTCTTATGACTGAAAAGGCATCTTCTCCTCGCCACCATACGTACGCGCGCTGGCTTTTAGGAGCACTGACAACGATTGCTCTTGCACTGAGCTATTTTTGCGTAGGATATCTGATCTGTGCAGATATCCCTCTCACCACGCGCATGCTTGCAGAGGCGCATGTTGATGACACATGTTCTCCCTTTGATAAAGAAGACCTTGTTGAAGGGGCACTTGCAACTCGTGATTATTCATTCGGATCACATGACAAGAATGCCTATTACGAAACGATAGCTTCTCTCAATCAAGAGGCAAAAACGCCTTACGCCGATGCGTCCTTTGATGCTCTTAGGGAGGCGCCTGAGCAATACACCATCACGTCAGACGCACTTTCCCATCTTGACGATGTTTCACACGTTGCAGATGCTGCTTCAGTCTTTTCTCTGGTCGTCATTACCATAGCTCTTGTGTGTTGCATACTCTGTGTGCGCATACGCCAACGGTATTTCATAGCGAGGCCACTTATCGGAAGCGGCGTGCTGATTCTTGGCATACTTATTTTCTTTTGAATATGGGCAGCGGTTTCTTTTGAAAGTCTTTTCTCTGCATTCCATTCGCTTCTTTTTGCAAACGGCACCTGGACATTTTCGGCAGATTCGCTTTTGATCACCATGCTGCCTGAAGGCTTTTGGATTGGAATGGCAACCGTGTGGCTTATCACATCGGCTCTTCTCGCAATGCTTTCACTTGCGATCGGTATTGTCCTTACGTTTAAGCGGAATCGGCGCGATTAAGCTTGTCGGCACATCGTTGCAAACGATTAACCGTTTGCCTATCAATGTCCCTTTCAATGACGCCTTCATTTCTCCATTTTTCTTCCGAACGCATACAGGCAAGAAGAAATGAAGTATCCGCATGGTCAATCATGCCTTTTTCTTCGGCCACCTGAAGCCCTGTTTGAATATTGGTTGTATCGCCAATCTTCCAAAGCAGTAGCCTAATAAGTCGAGCCTGTCCTATGAATCTTTTTTCCAGACTGGCTTCATTCATTTGGCAACGTCCTGAACTTTGAGCATGTTCTCGAGCAAGTACCCTTCACGGACACCATATTTGCATTGCTTGAATGTCTGAGATCCAAATGCCTTCATGCATGTTCTCAAGATGGTGGCTCCTGGTATGAGCGAATGAAGGCGGTCAGGAACTGCTCGCACAGCAAGATGGGCAAAGGCTGATGGATCTTTTTCCAGAAGGATAAAGATTTGATCGAGCTGTTCTCGCGTCGCTTTTTGGATTTTCGTGCCATTGCCGAATACGAAGGCACCAAGTTTCATAACGGCGCGAATCGAGCCACCGATTCCGTAAATCACGTCGGATTGATAGGGCTTTGTTTTTCCAAGCGTTTCTAATTGCGCCTTAAAATCAGAAGCAATAGATTCAATCTCATCTCTGGTCGGGAAAATCAATTTCACGCGTTTAGCATAGGAAGATACCGAGCCAACACCAAGGCTCACGTTGTACTCATCGCCCTTTTTCGTCAAGGCCGTAATCTCGGTAGATCCTCCTCCAATATCTATAAGCGTGCCTGAGGTTGTTGGGTTCGTACAATTGGCGCCAACATAACCTAAATGCGCTTCTTCTTTTGCCGACAACACATCGATATCTGCGCCAATTTTGCGCTCGATTTCTTTTACGGCCTCTTTTGAGTTAGCGCAATTGCGCAAAACGGCAGTTGCGAAGATCTTTGTCTTGTCACTATCTATGTTGCGTGCGATATCAAGGAAATTCGATAAGATACTGACCGCTGTCGTAATACCAGCCTCGGTAAATACTCCATCGACAACATAGGTTGCCAGACCTGCAGTCTTTTTCTCATTAACAACGTCTTTGAATAATTTGCTTCTATCTGTATCGTGAAATTTTTCAATGAGGCGTTTGTCATCTGAAACGTCATAGGCCACAAGCCTGATAGTGTTAGAACCAAGATCGATGACGCTGTATCTGGCCATAATCTGTTTCAACCTCTCCTGCTTTTACAAAACCATCTTCTGTACATGCTTATAAACACGTATCATAGTGAGATAGACATCTTTTCGTTGATTGATAAAAAGATTATATGCTGTAAAGCTTCAGGAGATCGTCGTGCACGCGAAACATCAACTCCGAAAAAGTCACAAAGTGCGCAATACTCTCATTGTGTTAGGGGCTGCAGTAGCTCTTTGCGCCACAGCCGTCTTTGCGATAGATGCCTACGTGCGTTCTGAAGGCGACCGATATCTGGTTGGGCAGGATCAAGTACCCACTCTCAACAACGTTGATTGCATTTTGGTACTTGGCTGCGGTGTTTATTCCGATGGAAGCCCGACTCCCATGCTTCATGACCGTTTGAGCGAGGGTATCAAGCTTTACAAAAAGGGAGTAGCTCCGAAACTGCTTATGAGCGGTGATCATGGGCAAGTTGATTACAACGAGGTTGGAACGATGAAGCAACTCGCAATTGATGCCGGCATTCCTTCTGAAGATGTATTCATGGATCATGCAGGTTTTTCTACGTATGAAAGTATGCGTCGCGCCCGCGATGTCTTTGGCGCTCAGAAAATCGTTGTAGTTTCGCAAGGGTACCATCTGTATAGAAGCCTTTTCCTTGCAAACCGCTTAGGTCTAGAAGCCTATGGCGTAGCTGCAGATTATAGGGACTACTCTGGCCAAACTATGCGCGACCTTCGTGAAATTATGGCTCGCAACAAAGACTTCTTCAGCATTCTGACTCAACCGGATCCGACATTTTTGGGTGAAGCAATTGACCTTCGCGGGAATGGCGACATCACTAACGGATAGCGCTCGTGAAGGGCGAAATCTTTTTCCAACTATCTAAGACGCTTCTAAGAGGAGTCTTCAGACTTCTTAAAAGAGATCTTCATTCATTATGTCTGTTTATCTGGTTTAAGTAGAGCATCTATGGCAGTATTGCTGCTTCCCTCGTCGACGCTTTCTGGCTTTTCGGGAAATATGCTCGATACCGATTCGTATAAATCAGGGTTAAGCCCTGCAATGGAATCATAGCGCTCTTGCGAAAAGAGCGAACCAAGCCCGATAAGGATGGATATGACGACTGCGGTTGTTGTCAGAGTAATTGCTCTGCGCGCAAACCGTTTTCGCCGCGTCCACGCAAAAAGACAAAGCACCGAAACAAGCATGACATACCATGCAAAATCACTGAAATATCGCTGGTTTGCCCCCACTGCACGAGCATCAAACACCAACACAAAAGCTCCCAATACGAGAGCCATAACACAGATGTGGTATACACCATGAGCTTTTAGAATTGATTTTACCTGTGGCAAGGTAAAGACCAAAAGGCCCATAGGGCACAGCCAGAAATAACCACCAAACATGGGCTCTACTGTCGCAATACCTACTGCTTGTATGAATGCTTGAGAGCCGCCGCCCAAAGACTTAACTTCAAGAAGATAGTTGACGAATACGAAAGCGATTACAACAAGCAACAAACCGCCAACCAAAATTGCTGGTCGTGATTTCCATGGTCGATGCATCTCACGTTTTACCGCTTTGACCCACATCCATACTACAAAGATGACCAAAGCAAGCACCGGTAGCATAAGGGCTACGGCAGCAATCGGATTTGAAGCAGCAATATCGACTGGCCACAAATAGCTTGTGCGGAATATGAATGGAAACCAAGCTTCTATATGGAGTGGTTGCAAGAGATACCAGAAGAGCACGACGAGGGTCGTCATTGGCTTTTGCGTATAGGCAGTCATGTCAAAACCAGTCAGATTATACTGACTGCCAAAGTCAAGAGGCGAGCCGAATCGTGCCATGTTGTACCCTCCTTGCAAGAGTATGAGCAAAAAAGGTAACAGCGCTGCAAGCGTTGGCTTAACCGACTTTCTTGAAAAGAGAATTCGCTTGCGGACGATTTCGTCCCAAAAGAGAGGAAAAGCCAACAGGCATGCCAGAATAAACTGTGGACGACATCCTATATTGAGCGCCATACATACTGAGCCTACTGCTAAGCGCCAGCAAGGAATCCCCCCTCCGTTGCGTGCGGCAGAGAGCTTTGCACCCAGCCAGAACCAAAGTCCAAGCGAAGTAAATACCATCGAAGCTATGATCGGTACTGAGTAGAACCTTGAAACAAAGCCGAGATACACAATATTGCTACCGCCAATGAATATGCAGGCAGCAAGCGCCACTACAAAAAACGGTGGTTGTGCGCGATAAAATGCACGGGCTATGCGAAATACCAGCAAGCATCCACAGACGACAAACGCAAGTCCCAATATACATACAGCTGCTGATGTTGAAAGCCAGTGGCCTGTCAAAAGCTGAAAGGGAACATAAAGCATCAGCGCTGGCACAACGCCGAAATAGCAGTAGTATTTGCCTTCATAGAAGGCATGATCCCAATACAGTGGATTTTCTCCACCTTGTGCAATAGCCTTCCGCGCTTCAAAATCATAAGGATTTTCCATCTGTGCCAGTTCATCAGGCACCGGAAGATCAAGAGACAGCTGCCCTTTCAGCAGTGCATCGGCGAGATACGCATATTGATCGGTATCGTTGTAGTGTTCAAAATGCTCGTTATATGAAGTGCCTACAAAATCGGCAGAAAACCCATTAGTGGCAAAGGTGCAAAAGAAAGTCACACACAACACTATTGTCAGTAGCGTGCACTTTACTTGATAACGGCGTGTTTCAGTATGCGCATCGCCGCTCTTTCGTTTGTTACCCATATCGTAAGTATATCACTAATTCGCTTCAGAACTGTGAGGGTCATGTGCACGCAGGCGACTGATAACCCATCCACACACTCCCCCTACAAGCGCAAAGATTGCCCATCCAAATCCCAATGAGTAAAGCGGAAGTACGTCAAGCGAAAGAGCGGTAAACACACCTGTCAGATGAAGCTCGGTAAGTAAACCGCCAATGAAAGCACCGAGAGCTGCTCCTTGGTAAACTCCACGCCTTTGTATCAGACGATGAAAGATCAGCAAAACAACTACGGTAATAAACGGCGGGTAAACCACGCCAAGTACTGGATCGGCAAACCGAATAATATTGTCTAATCCGATATCGCAAATAAGAGCGCCGATAATGCAATCGATAATAAGAAGCGCTCGATAAGAGATCTTTCCCTTAAAGAGCTCGTTGAAAAAGTCGGCCGCTGAGCTTATGAGAGCTACTGCGGTAGTCAAACATGCGAGAAGCACAATGATGCTTAAAAGCACCATACCGGCGTCACCGAGAAGTGCTTGAACAATTGCTACCAAAAGATCGACTTGAGACAGGTTCACCCCAAGACCAACTGAGGTAGCTCCCAGATAGGTCAATCCTCCATACACAATGCCGAGCAAGATAACAGCGCCTAAACTCGCCCGCCCTAGCAAAAGACTGCGCTCCTTTTTATCGGAATGTTCCTTCACAATCGCTGAATCGAGAATAATGATGGAGAAAGCTGCAACACCTAAAACATCCATCGTTTGATACCCTGCACGGATGCCTTCTTGAAAAACACCTGTTGTGAGAGGCGGTTCAATAGAACCAATGGGAGCCGCTATTCCCTCAATAATGAGAATCAAAACGCCGATCACCAATGTCGGTGTAAAAAACTTACCAATGATGTCAACGACACGCGACTTTCTGAATGTTAATAAAAAGACGACGACAAAAAAGAGAATGGAAAATGGGACAAGAAAGGCGTTTGCAGAGTCACCAAGGTAAGGAGCAACAGAAAGTTCAAAGGTAGTGGCAGCGGTACGCGGCATAGCGAACACAACACACAAACATAAAATGGCAACAGTATTGAGGGCAGCACTGCCAACTTCTCCGAGTGCATGGTTAAAGGCTTTACGCGGGCCACCTACCGCGTTTACGACGAACACGCCGATACAAGAGAGAATCGCATCGGTAATAAGAAAGCCGATAAATCCCCAAAACCAGGCGTCACCGGTAAGTTGTCCAAGAGTTGGCGGAAAAATAAGATTTCCCGCGCCAAAAAACATCGCAAAAAGAGCAAATCCCACGACCACTGAATTTTTTGCCAGAGATTTCTTTCCCTGTTCATTCATGCTGATCGCCTCATCCCTTCCGTTGATGTTTTCATTCTAGAGTGAGTTTTCTCCCTTCAGCCAGTTCGTAGCAAAGCAGACGATAATCTGTGAACAGCTCTGAAAGCCTTTTGTGATATCAAAAGAGCTCACTGCAAAGCTCATCAAGTGGCTACTCTTTTGAAATTTCGCTTTGTCGTGAATGCGAAAGTACTATTACACAAGGTGTTATCTCATATAATGCGCTCGCAACGCATCCAAACCGCCTTGTATAAAGGTATCGATAGCTTTTCTTGTCGCCGCCCATTCAGGGTCGTCCTTGCCAATTTTCGCCGCGGCAAGACATCCGGTGATTTGGAATACGTAGATCATTTTTGCCACTGAAGGATCATTGACAACGTCCAAATAGATTCCAGGAGTATCATCTTCAAGCAGCTCATACTGCATATCGATGAACGTGTGAATGAATCTATCTTCTTTAATGAGACCTTTATAGCTTTCATCACGAATAGTTTCACAGAATGGACGATACGGCACAGAAGTTTCGTTTTCCGAATATTTCAGCTGGATTTTAAGAGTTCTCGTTCCCAATATAAGATCTTTGACAAGACTGCGATAGATGTCTTCAACGTTGGAGTAGTAAGTATAGAACGTCGATCGACTTACCCCGGCATAGGTACATAATTCCGAAATGCCGATCTGCTGAAGATGTTTCGATTTCAGGAGTTCAAGCATTGCCCGCTCAATCTTCATCTTCCCAGGTTTTAATCTACCCATGAGCTCGAAGCACCTTCCTTGCTAGCATGCCGGAATTACGAAGGATCAGGACGCGCATTCCGCGCCCCAAGAGCTTCTATTCATCATTGTATATCGTACATTTCTAACAATTTTGTCCAGTTTTAAAACCTCTCATCATTGATAATCGCAAGCATACATACTTGTGATCAAGGCGATGAGGTTCAAATGGAAGTTTCTCAAAGTAGCATGATGTCCTTTCTCGGAAAGCCTCATGTTGAATTCACGATTCCGCCCTATCAACGTTTGTATTCTTGGACTGAAGCGCAATGCGAAGAGCTATGGCTCGACACTCTTCGTGCTGCTCGAAAAAAGCAAAACCATTTTGCCGGTACCCTCCTCTATAACGCTATCGAAGAAGAACCTTCATTTTCGAAGTTAGAGATCATCGATGGACAGCAACGAATAACCAGCATATCTCTCATCATTTTGGCACTATCGCGTTTTTTGGACGCGCATCCTGATCAAGCACGCGAATCATCCTTGAATGGCGAGACGCTCCGAAAAGAATATCTCCTTACGCATGCTCCTCATTCGAAAAGTGAATCCATGAAGCTGATTCCTTCGAGGCATGATGTTGATGAATATGCTGCGGTCATTAATGGCGTTGATAGCAAGTTTGATCAGGAAGAACAATCAACGATTCGTGAGAATCTCAATTATTTTGAAGAACAGATGCGCGGTGATGGTTTTAACCCACAGCAGTTGATGGAAGGGTTAATGCTTCTGAGCGTCATCATGGTAAAAGTAGATGATATTGATGAATCTCAATTGATCTTCGAAAGCATTAACTCAAAAGGAATGTCACTCAATGTGGCAGATATGATCAGAAACTATCTTCTCTTGGCAGAAAACCATGAGGAGCAAACCCGTCTTTTTGAAGAATACTGGAAGCCTTCTCAAGAAATGTTTTCGCCTGACCCCGGCTCATTGAAGTTGAACGCAGGGATCAAAAGCTGGCTTTCTATTCGACTAAAAAGCGTAAAAGTGCTGAGCGCAGACCAGATATATAGCTCGTTTAAAAAGTTTGCAGAAGACATCTATCAAGGAGACAAAGAGCCAATCTTGCGAGAGTTGAGAGGATTTTGTCTGATGTGGGCTGAGAATTATCGCTATCACGGCGTGAAGAAGTTCAAATCAGGTTCAAACTGGGCTGAACTTGGGGCTCCTACCCTTACGTCTGGTTACAAGCTGAAAAAGGCTGATAACGAAGAATATGCAGAGCAGTTCCGTGAAAAGCTCCGTAACGCTGATTCCCGCTGGTAACAGTTATAGAGTATTGAGGAGACACATCAATGATTTCTTCACTTAAACCATTTCTTGATGTTCTTGGAATGCCCGTTTCTCAATTCATGGTTCCTGTGTTTCAACGCGTCTATTCATGGACTAACGTTCAATGCCGTCAACTTTGGGAAGACATTATTAACGCTAGTACAAACGATAAGAATCATTTTGTAGGCACTTTTATCTATAAGGAGGAAAGTCCTATAGACTGCAATACTTGTACCAGCGCTATTCGGAGATTCAGCATTATAGATGGTCAGCAAAGATTAACGACGGTAACGCTTTTGATCACCGCATTACGAGATAAGCTGAAAGAAAAAGGCGATCCGCGAGCTGAGATTCTTGACAAACACTACCTTCATGCGGCTCCTGATCTGCTGAAGTTAATACTATCTAGCGAAGATGCCGATACGCTCGCATACATCATTGATAAGAAAAGCCTTCCGCCTGATGTTGAACCATCGCGATTCTTAAATGAGAATTACAAGACATTCGCCGATCTTTTGTCACTGCACAATACTGATATTGAGGTCGTCATTCACGGTATTCATTGTTTGAGCGTCGTTGCTGTTATGCTTGATGATAATGATTCTCCACAACAGGTATTCGAAAGCTTGAATACCAAAGGTCGTCCCCTCTCTACAATTGATCTTTTGCGCAATATCCTTATCAAGGAATACGGTTACGACAAACAAGAAAGGCTACTCGATACGTATTGGGCGCCGATTGAAGATGCTTACAAGCGTTTCGATAAGGAGAAGGATCTTTACCTTGACGCAGCGCTTCATTGCTGGATATCAAAAACATCGCCAGAATTGCATGCCGCAAAAAGAGCTGATCTTTATCAGGCTTTCAAAACATACTTACAGCATCACAATGCCCAGTCGCTTGAGGACACTCTTGCTTCTATCAACAAAGAGTGCCTCGAATTTGCATCAAAGCCACACTCGCCCGAAGCAAAGATCCACATTGATTGGGCTATTGAAAAGCCAACTGGTTCAATGATGCAAAAGAAGCTCTTCGGCGATTAATAGCACGTGCCAAAACTCTTATCTTCATACGCAGTTTTTCTTGATGTTTATACATCTACCTTTTCAATGCTGCCTATAAGCTAAAGAAATAGTCTTTAATTTTTTGCGACATCAAGATCCTGCGTTCATCTAAGAATCGTTCGTAATCTTCCGCTCCCATATAAAAGATATCGTTTGGAATGCAGTTCTGAGATAAGTTCTCCATCAGATTATCTTCTCCATATATGTTGCCAAAATAGGAAGCACCTGATTGTGCGCATTCGCGGGCTTGAGAGAAATAATCACCTGGTCGTTTTGCGCCAATATGTATGTTGATGCGTTTTTCAAGATAAACATAATTAGCAACCTGATTATAAAGGCGACGTGGAGCGCCAAGTTCTTTGCGAAGATAATCTTTTGGAAAGATGTGATGTATATCACCGATGCTTGCAACTACATCAGATACTTTTACGCTATTAGTAAAGAGAGTGTTGTTAGCTTCTTTAATCTGAGCAGCTACGTATGCCAGCCATCCTCCAGTGCGAATCGAAGTATTGATTAAACTTTGAGGCAGTGTTGCTTCCCAAAACGAATCAGAAAGATTTGCTTTGATAGTCTCCTCATAAAATTGGAGAAATCCTATTTCGGATATTCTACGGATGTCTCTATCCATAACAGATTCCGGTGATCCAGAATATCTTCCTGTAAGGATTGACATGGCATACCAACGCTGAACATATCTTTTTTACATCAGTAGCATTGATGCCATTGTCTTCTCTGAGCATGAGATAAAGGTTGTAAGCAAAATTCAATGCATTTTGAGAGCTGATAAGTGAAGAAGAACTAAATCCTGCTGAACGAATAGCTAATATGAAGTCTTTGAAATTATTCTGATTCATAAATCGCAATACACCATCTTTGAGCTTCTCATAAGATTCATCCGCGATTTCGCTCTTGTAATCTCTTGTGGCAAAATCTCTTCCTGATAACAAGGAAACGAGATCTGCAAGCTTTCCCCTTCCGAACTTAAACATAAATGCAACACGAAGTATGTCGTTGTAATCAGGATCATAAATATCGTCCTTATCATTTTTCAGCCACTCGCTCTTCGCCGCATATTCTGTAGCCATATACTCAGGATCTTTTGTAGACAGCGTGGCCCAAAATTCTGGTTTCACTGCTAGATGGCTGAAATAATCAATAGCTTTTCTAAGCATCGCGCCACCATGTATCTCATCAGCAGCTATCTTCGACATTGCGAAGTCGGCTTGAGACAACACAGCACCCATTGAATTAATACGAATGAAGATATCGGTCACTTCATCGATCGAGCAATCGGCGTTTATTGAGATAACACCTAATTGCCTTGCGGCTATTGCTTGCAGATCACTGATGCGCAGGCTCACAAGATTCTGATCACAGCCGGGATTCGCTTGTATATATTCGGATATGAACGAATAGACATTAAAGCCTGGTTGAAAAAGCACTGAAATGTCTGAAATCCAACGTTTGTCTTTATCAATAATAGGGGTAGAAACCTCAAAAGGGCTTTCTTCGGATTCTTGTTGTGGATTGAAAGCAATTTGAATCCGCTTAAGTTCATAATCATCATTCAGAACTGGCTTGCCAGCTAATGCTGCAGTGATTGCTGTCACACGTTGCTGACCATCTATCAGCACCGTTTTTCCTTCTGCTGTTCCCCCGCCTTTAATTTTTACATTGGGATTCTTCCACGTGATGAGATAGCCCGTTGGATAACCATGATAAAGAGAGTCGACCAATTCTCTTACCTTCGTTGGACTCCAAACAAAAGGTCTTTGAATCTCAGGAATAGCAATATCGTTTGAATCAATGAGACCTAAGATTGATTGCACAGAATAGGTTGTTACGGAGTAGCAATCTTGCATAAGCGC
>CAYPKC010000023.1:0-7120 GCA_964411215.1 uncultured Eggerthellaceae bacterium
AACACCATTTACTTGCATCCTGAAAACATGTCATCGCAAGCAAGCACATCTCCGCAGGAAAACAGACCACCACAGACACCACTGCAGGAAAATACGACACCTCAAACACCTCCGCAGGAGAACATGCCACCGCAGACATCGCCTTCGTATGCGGGGGCTGCTCCGGCTCCTGCCTATCAAGCAGCCGCTTATGCCAATCCTTCTGCTCCTCCGCAAACGAAAAGCAAGGGATGGATCGTTGGCATTGCGATTGTGGTAGCCATCTGCATTGTGGTCATTGTCTCGATTGCATCATGTTCTTCCATGACGACAAAAGCGATAGAGACCATGAGTTTTACTGGTTCGACTGAAGCCTCGATTCCTCACGATAGTGAGCCTAAGCTGGCAGTTATCTCCATTACGGGAACAATTCAATATGACGGAACATCATCGAGTCCGAGCGGCCTGCGTGAGCTTCTCAATGAAGTAGAAGACAATCCTTCTGTGAAAGCTGTGGTGTTGCAGGTGGATTCAGGCGGTGGCGTGGCTACTGCCGGGGAAGAGATGTCTGAATATGTCAGCCGATGCACAAAACCTGTCGTCGTGACAAGCGGTGCGACTAACGCGAGTGCAGCCTATGAAATCTCATCACAGGCAGACTATATCTTTACCGCTAAAACAACGGCGATTGGCGCAATTGGCGTGGCTATGCAGGTGATGAATTTGCAGGGCCTGTATGAAAAGCTCGGCATTGATATGCAAAACATCACCTCTGCTGATTCAAAGGATTCATCATATGGAACCCGTCCCCTTACCGAAGACGAGCGCGCCTGGTATCAGCATATGGTTGATCAAATCGACAGCGATTTCATAGAAACGGTTGCGCACGGTCGCTCAATGGACATCGACGAGGTGAAAAAGCTTGCAACGGGTATGACCTATACGGGCATCGATGCTGTGGAAAATGGTCTTGCAGATGAAATCGGCTATTTGGAAGAGGCCCTTGCAAAGGCATCGGATCTTGCCGGTTTTTCTCAAACTTTGCCGGCCTATCCTTTGGATGTGTCATCGGCTTCAAGTCTCCAATCGCTGCTTGATGTCGTTGGGCAAGACCACACCTCTGGCCAAGCTGCTGCTAGTGCGCTTGAAGAAAGATTCGGAAATTATGTCAATGCAAAATAGTCAGATTGACCTGGTTTGGCCTAGAAAGGCCGTTGTTACCGCTGGCATGCCCTATGGTAACAAGCCTTTGCATTTTGGTCATATTGGAGGCGTTTTCATTCCCGCTGATGTGTTTGCCCGGTTCTTGCGCGATCGCATCGGTAAGGAAAACGTCCGATTTGTAAGCGGAACTGATTGTTTCGGATCTCCCATCGACGAAGGCTACCGCAAGGCGAAAGAGAGCGGGTTTGCAGGAACCATCGCTGACTATGTCATGCAAAACCACAACGACCAGGCAGAGGTTTTAAAGGCGTTTGATGTGAGCCTCGATATTTTCGAAGGCTCGGGCATCGGACACGCCGGAGAGATTCATCAAATGCTCTCAGATGCTTTCGTCACAGGTCTCTACGACCAAAAATGCTTGAAGCTTGATGAAACGATGCAGTTTTTTGATGCAGAAGCCAATATGTTCTTGAATGGCAGGCAAGTGCAAGGAAGATGCCCTATCCAGGGGTGCAAATCTGAACATGCCTATGCTGATGAATGCGATCTTGGACATCAATATGCTCCCGACACCCTTATCAATCCCATCTCGACGGTCACCGGTACCGTTCCTGAAATGCGACCGGTGCAGAACTGGTATTTCGATCTGCCGGCCTTCTCAGATTTCTTGAAGAGCCATGTCGAAGCCCTTAAACATGACGAAGAAGTCCGCAGTATTGTGCCGCAGACGGTAGAGGAATTCTTAGTGCCGCCTGTGATCTATGTCAAAGTAGAATGCCGAGAAGCCTATGATGCGATCGTTGGCGAACTGCCTCCCCATACCTATCGCGATCCTCAGGGCGGCAAACAGAGTTTCGAGCTGGAATTTGAATCCATTTACGACAGAGATGTTGCCAAATCAATGCTCGAGAAAGCATCGATCAGATTCAGGACATCAAAAGCCCTGGTGCCTTTTAGGATCACCGGCAGCATTGAATGGGGCGTGAAAGCGCCCGAGCTCGACGGCGTCTCCGGCCTTACAATCTGGTGTTGGCCCGAATCTCTTTGGGCGCCTATTTCATTTACGATAGCAGTCAATGACGCTTGGGCACTTCCGCGCAATACGTGGCGCGAATTCTGGTGCGCCGATGATTCGCAGGTATATCAATTTATCGGCCAAGATAACCTCTATTTTTACGGGGTCGCACAAGTCGCTTTATGGGAAGCGCTTGGCAACCGCGGCATCTTTGGCGGAGAAGATGCCAAGAAGCTCAAGCAAACAGAACTTATTGCCAACCACCATCTGCTTTTCGGGAAAACGAAAGCATCTTCGTCTGGGTCCATAAAACCGCCCACAGGCAAGGATTTGCTTGAACATTACACGGCAGAGCAGTTGCGTGCCCATTTTATTGCTCTGGGACTTGATCAGAAGTCGGTCGGCTTTAAACCTAAACCATTTGATCCGTCCCTGAGCGAAGAAGATAAACAAGATCCTCGCATAGCAGATCCTGTGCTCAAAGAGGGCGTTTTGCTTACGAATGTCTTCAATCGCCTTGCACGAAGCTGCCTCTATGAATCGGCGCGCCATTATGGATGCGCCATGCCGGTTGGAAAGGTGTCGCGCGCTGTTGTCAATATTGCGCAAAGCGCCCTTCAGGATTACGAGGTGTTCATGCATAGGGTGGAATTGCATTCCATCATGCAGCATGTCGATACCTTTATCCGTTATGCCAACAAATATTGGACGAGCGAGATAAAAGCACTCAGCGATGCGCTGAAAGACGCTGGTTTTGAAGACATCAACGATGAGGGAGTGCCGGCACAGATTACCGATAAGCACAAACAAGTGCTGATCGATGCCTATTATCTGCTTCGTGTTTGCACTCTCATGATGCATCCCATTGTGCCGCGCGGATGTGAAACCATCTGCAGCTACCTAGATTTCGACGAATCGGATTTCTTCAGTTGGAATTATGATTTCGAGAGTAATGAAGAGCTGTGTTGCGCCTCAGAAATCGATGATGGCATGCACATGGTCAGAGAGCTTCCGGCAAAGTTTGATTTCTTCAAGAAACATCCTTCCCAATATACATAAGTGTTGTATTATAGAGCGGTTTCTATATTACACATGCTAAAGCGACCTATTGCCGCTAGTGGCCACCGGAAAAGGCTGCGGTATGAGGGTAGACCTTTGGCAGAGGATTAACGAATGGAGTGAGGTATGGCAAGTCCAACCAAAGTGAGCATTCAGTCTCTTCTCGATGCAGGCGCACATTTCGGTCATCAGACCAGGCGCTGGAACCCCAAGATGAAGCGTTATATCTTCGGAAGCCGTGGTGATATTTCTATCATTGATCTGAAGCAAACCCTGTTAGCACTCGATCGCACCTATTCTTTCGTGCGCAATCTTGCTGCCCATGGCGGCACTGTGCTCTTCGTCGGTACCAAAAAGCAGGCGCAAGAGGCTGTTGCCGACGCCGCAAATCGCTGCGGTATGCCTTATGTGAACAGCCGTTGGCTTGGTGTTATGCTGACAAACTTCGTCACTATTCGCCAGCGCGTTGTCTATATGGAAGAGCTTGAAGCACAAGAGGCAGACGGTCGCATGGCTCTGCTTCCGAAAAAGGAGCAAATCTTAAAGCGCAAGGAACTCTCTAAGCTGCAAGCCAACCTCAACGGTGTTCGCAACATGAAAAAGGTTCCCGACGCTGTCTTCATTATCGACACGTGCCGTGAAGAGATCGCTGTTCATGAGGCTCATCGCCTGAATATTCCTATCATCGGCACGCTTGATACCAACTGCGATCCCGATGATGTCGATTACGGCATCCCGGCAAATGATGATGCGATCAGAAGCGTTGATTTGCTGTGCAACTTTATTGCAGATGCTGTACTCGCGGGCTCTGTCGTAAGTGTCTCTGAAGCAGAGATGGCACAAGGTGCAGAAGGCAGTGCACAACAGACCGCTGAAGAGCAAGAGGCAGAGGTAACCTCGGCCGTTGAAGCTGATGTTGAAGCAAAGGCAATTGACGCAGAAATCGCCGATGAGGTTGCTGACGTGGTTGACGCGGTAGCTGATAAGACGGCATAAGCCATCAATCTTTCACAATGCAGGTTTACCTTTATCTGTGAACATTCATGGATAAGTAAGACGAATACCCCTACCAAAGGCAAGGAGGACATACTATGGCAGAAATCACTGCATCTATGGTCAAAGAACTTCGCGAAATGACTGGTGCTGGCATGATGGAATGCAAAAAGGCACTGGCTGAGGCGAATGGCGATATGGACGCTGCTGTTGACGTTTTGCGCACGCGTGGACTCGCGGCCGTTGCAAAGAAAGCAGGACGTGCTACCAATGAAGGCACCGTTATGACCGTTATGAACGATGCCTGCACCAAAGCAGCTGTTCTCGAGCTCAACTGCGAGACTGACTTTGTCGGCATGAATGAGAAGTTCAAGGGCTATGCTGAAAAGATGGCCTATGCTGCTCTCGAGAATGCTCCGGTTGATGTTGAGAACATCAAAAGCGTATCCCTTGATGGCGAAACGGTTGAAGATATGCTGACGGAATGCATCCATGTTATGGGTGAGAATTGCCAGATCAGCCGTGTTGCAGAACTTGAAGCATCTGCTGTTTCAAGCTATATCCATGGCGGCGGCAAGATCGGCGTTCTGGTTGACTTCGATGTCGAGGGCATTGATCCGAAGAGCGAGGACTTCCAAAGGTGCGGTCGCGACGTTGCCATGCAAGTCGCAGCCGTAAACCCGGTATCTGCTACCCGTGAGTCCGTTCCGGCAGATGTGGCAAACCACGAGCTTGAGATTTACAAGGCGCAAGCAGCTGAATCGGGCAAGCCCGAGAACATCCAAGAGAAGATCGCCCTCGGCCGCATGGAGAAGTTCTACAAGGAAAATTGCCTTGCTGAACAGGATTTCGTAAAGAACCCAGATGTAACCGTGAAACAGTACGTTGAAGAGTGCGCAAAGGCACTTGGCGGAACTATTGCGATTAAGGGTTTCTTGCGCCTCGCATTAGGCGAATAGACATAGAGTCATAAGGTAGAGCGAGACCATGCCGCAAGCACGGTCTCGCATTATTGTATAAGGGTAAGTGGCGGTACAGCATGTCCAGTGAAGTCATCGTTGTTGAGGGCAACTCGACATTAACAGGTGAAGTACAGATATCAGGCGCTAAAAACTCGGCGCTGAAGCTCATGGCGGCATCGCTTTTAGCAACCGGACAAAGCACCATTCATAACGTGCCGAAGATATCTGATATCGACGTGATGTCTGAAGTACTGACAACGCTTGGTGCACACGTTGAACGCCAAGACCATACCATTCACATCGATACCCACGACGTGAACAGCTGCGAGACCCCGTATGAGCTTGTTTCACGCATGCGGGCAAGCATTTCTGTCCTCGGACCGTTGATCGGACGCTTTGGCGAAGCGCGCGTAGCGATGCCGGGTGGATGCCAGATCGGCGCACGCAAAATCGATATGCATCTTGTTGGGCTAGAAGCGCTTGGCGTGCATTTCAGTGTCGATCACGGCATTCTCATCGCACAAACGCCGCACGGTCTTAAAGGAACCCATGTCACGCTTGAGTTTCCAAGTGTCGGTGCAACGGAAAACATGCTTATGGCTGCCGTTGTTGCCGAAGGTACGACCGTTATTGAAAACGCCGCACGAGAACCGGAGATTGTCGACCTCTCTGAAATGCTTTGCGCGATGGGCGCAGACATTCATGGTGCCGGCTCAACCGACATTATCGTGCATGGCGTCCCACTAGATTCTTTGCAGCCTTGCATCCATACCACGATTGGCGATCGCGTAGAGTCAGGCACGTTTCTCGTCGGAGGAGCCCTCTGTATGGGACCGCTTACCGTGCGCGGCATTGACCCTGACTACCTGCGGTTAGCGATTATGAAATTGGAAGCTATGGGTTGCCACGTCACGTGCGGTGATGATTCTATTACCGTTGAGCGCACAAAGCCGCTTCTTCCCACTGATATACAAACGCTTCCGCATCCAGGGTTCCCGACTGACCTTCAGGCGCAGTTCATGCTTTTAGCCTCTCTTGCCGATGGTGTGTCGGTCATAACGGAAAACGTCTTCGAAAACAGATTTATGTTTGCCTCTGAACTCATGAGAATGGGTGCAGATATCACGCTGGAAGATCACCATGCACTTGTGCGCGGGGTCAAGCACCTTCAAGGTGCTCCTGTTTCTTCTACCGATTTGAGGGCAGGAGCTACGCTTGTGATTGCCGGCATCGTTGCCGATGGCATCACCACGGTCCACGATATCGAGCACATTGATCGTGGATACGAAAACTATTGTGAAAAGCTTCGTTCATTAGGCGCAAACGTGACAAGGCGCAGGGTGTAGATGCCACACAACTATGAACATCGGCGGTACACGTCTTCCGTCAATCCTCCGCACGGACAGCCGTATCGAAGAAGGCAAGGGGCACCGAGACATATTCGTGAAGTAAGCCCGATGCCGAAATCAAGTTCGTATGAATCGGCACCGGCATATTCTCGCCGCAGACGGCGGGTGACCCTTGTTGAGGAGACGCGTAAACGCAGACGCAAACGAGGTGCGCTGATTGGGCTTGTTGTCCTTATCGTCGCGCTCATCGCAGCAGGCATTGTTGCTTATTTCACCTTTTTCAAATCAACTGATGATAATTTGAAACTGACTGAATCCAATGCTGATCAAGCTCTTGTTGCAAAGCCTGAAGAAGGCCCCTATTACGTGCTATGTGAAGCAGATCTCTCACGAACGTATTATGCGGCTGGCAATACGTTTGCCCATGCGTATATGCTCGTGAGAGTTGACGAACAATCGCGCTCACTCTCGTTCTTGACCATTCCATGCATGCTGAAGATAAAAGATCCGAATGGAGAGTCCCGTCAAGTACAAGAAATGGCGGCGCTTGGAGGAGATGCCGCCCTCATACAATCGGTGGCGCAATTTGCCGATGTCAA
>CAYPKC010000023.1:7130-11926 GCA_964411215.1 uncultured Eggerthellaceae bacterium
AGATAAGCCATTATGCCCGGACTGATGCGCAAAGATTAGAAGCGCTTGTCGATACCGTCGGGGGTGTCACGGTAGAGGTGACCGGAGAGATCGATGATCCAGACGCGGGTACGCTTGTTCTGAAAAAAGGCGAACAGATCCTTGACGGAAAAAGCGCACTCGTATTTATTCGCGCTACCAACATCCAAGGCGGCTTTTCAACGTGTGCGCATAATAGGGTGTCTTTTACCCTTGCCCTTGCGCGCGCTGCGCTCGAATCGCAGGGCATCGGATTTGCCACTATTGTGGGAGAGGCAGCGAAATACGTTGAAACAGACTACACTGCCCAAAATCTCTTAGATCTAGGAGAAGTATTCCGACCACTTGAGAGCGCAACTGTCTATCAAACAGTCGTACCGTATTCTGTTCCAGCGGCAGGAAATGACGATCCTTCCTATACCGTTGCCGCCAATGACTGGGAGCGCATGCGTGAAGTGTTTGTGAACGGAGAAGATCCTTCAAAGATTGATGACTATCTCAATCAGATTGACACGCAAGGAACTACTGTTGAGATTAGAAACGGCGCTGGTATTAATGGGGCAGCTGCCCGATTAGGACAGACGCTTGAACAGTTTGGATATGATGTTTTAGGAGTAGGGAATACCCAAGAAGGCATTGTGTATCCCGAAACGCTTATCGTCTATACCGATACTTCCTATGCAGATGCCGCGAAGGTGTTAATGGGTGAGCTTGGTGTGGGACGAATCGTAAACGGCGGAGATTTCTACTCTTCAGAGGCAAAAATAATTGTCATTATCGGTGCAGATTGGACTTTTTAGTAACGCACACAATTCACATTCATCACAGATACTTACGCAGCTGCGCCATTAATCTGAAATCCTTTACCATGTACATACGAGCTTTCAGTTGTTATAGAACCTGCCAGTAAGAAATGCTATTATGATGCCCGAAAACTGATTGAAGGAGTTGTCATGGTAGATAAAGAAAAAGTTGCAGAAGTCTTAGATGCAATTCGTCCGAGCCTTCAAGCTGACGGTGGCGATATCGAACTTATCGACGTAAGCGATGACGGCGTTGTGACCGTTGAGCTTCAAGGAGCTTGCAAAGGCTGCCCTATGTCTCAAATAACCCTTTCCCAAGGGGTAGAGCGCGTGTTAAAAGATCGCGTTGAAGGCGTGGTCAGCGTCGTTCCTGCCAATGTGCCTGAGGACTTTATGCAGAACTTCCAATAAAGCTCGAAAGGCGTCATTTTAAGCACTTTGTTTTTTTGATCGGCAAGCAGTATGGCAGTGAAATGTTGGGAACAGCGCGGTTGCGATGACGAGATGATGGGAAGATGCCCGCATAACGTGCCGGGAGAAGCCTGCCCAACAGAATGTCACTTCGCTGCGTGTACGTTGCCAACGCATGTCATGTTTTCCGATGTATCTCTTTTGCTCGACCCTCATCGTGATACCGAAGCGGCCAAGAAAGAAATATGCCGCATGTGCGAGCATTTTCTAAAACATGGGCCCGATATACAAGATCGGCCTCAAGATTATGTGCGCCACGGTAATCCGAATAGATTCATCTTGTAGGTACGTCAATGGCTAAATACGATTACATGTTAGTTTGTCCCAAATGCGGACTTCGTGATGTCAATCTTCTTAACTATGTATCACTCATGGTGATTCGAAAAGATTTAGGGCTCTTTACGGTTGAATGCCCTAATTGCTCAGAACGCGTCTCATCCCTTCAAGCTATTCCAACCGAGCTTGAAGATGAGATCAAAGAGGTTGCTGCTGAGATCGGCGCTGGCGGTATACAGGATCAATAAGGTTTAGCACCTGTATGCTCAATGATATCTATCAAGCCCTCGATCCTGTTGCGCTGTCCCTTGGACCCATTGAGATCAGGTGGTATGGCCTCGCCTATATTCTAGGATTTGCCATTGCCGCTTTTGTCCTGTATCGCGTATCGAAGCGATGGAAGCTCAATATAGGCAGTGATGCCATCCTCACCATCATGATGTGTGTCATCATTGGCATCATTGTCGGCGCACGTTTAGGGTATTGCCTGTTTTATGGAAACGGCTATTACTTTGCGCATCCTCTTGAAATCTTTATGATCAATCAAGGGGGCATGAGCTTTCATGGCGGTCTTATTGGCGCTCTTGCCGCAGGTATTCCTGCGGCAAAACTGACGCACATACCTTATCTCACCCTTGCAGATCTTGGTTCAATTGCGGCCGCACTCGGCCTTTTCTTTGGCAGATGCGCCAATTTTGTCAATGGAGAGTTATGGGGCGCGCCAACGGATGCGCCATGGGGCGTTATCTTTGGCGGAGCTGCCGGAGATATTCCTCGCCATCCCTCGCAGCTCTATGAGGCATTACTTGAAGGCCTTGTTATTTTTTTGGTGCTGTATGTGCTTTCACGAAAGGTACCTCCGCGCCCGCAAGGCACTTTTATAGGGACGTTTCTTTTGCTGTATGGCATCTTCCGATTCCTAATCGAATTCGTAAGAGAACCTGACATTCAGCTTGGTTATCTCTTCGAAGGGTGGCTTACGATGGGTATGGTTTTATCGCTTCCGCTTATCATATGCGGCATAGCTCTCCTTGCGTTCGCAACAGTAAAGAAACTTTCGCAAAGAGGAACTTCTTAAGAGAGCTGTCATGAAATATCATGGCAAAAGAGTATTGCAATCGCATATAAAACGAGAGAGAGGTTCTCATGCAAGTCAAATTCTATAAATGCATGCATTGTGGCAATATTGCCATCAAAGTTGTTGATCACAACGTGCCGCTCGTATGCTGCGGCGAGCAAATGGTTGAACTTGTTCCTGGCACCGAAGACGCTGCTCTTGAAAAGCATGTACCAGCCGTAACAGCAGAAGATGGTCACATTCATGTCATAGTTGGCAGCGTTGAGCATCCGATGGAAGATGACCACTATATTCAGTTCATCTGTCTGTTGAAAGATACGGGATACGAGATTCACCCCATGACGCCGCATAATCCTCCAGCCACTGATTTCTATGTTGCTGCGGGAGAAAAGCCGCTTGCCGTCTTTGAATACTGCAACAAGCACGGTCTGTGGAAAACTGATCTCTAAGCTTTTTGTTGTGTTATCATTTACAAGCTTATTGAGCCTTGGTCGGAAACCAAGGCGTTGAAAAGGAGTGTAAATGAAAAAGGACATCCATCCCGATTATGTCGAATGTACGGTCAGGTGCAGCTGCGGCAATGAGTTCACCACCCATTCGACAAAACCTGAGCTGAAGATCGATATCTGCAATGTATGCCATCCGTTCTATTCTGGAACGCAGAAACTTATCGACACTGGTGGCCGCGTCCAAAGATTCGCCGATCGTTTCGGTTCTGCTACCGACGTTGTCGCTGAGCGCGAGGCAGCTAAGAAGGCTGCAAGGGCTGCAGAAGTAGCCGAGCGTGAGGCAAAGCGCAAAGAAGAGCGCGCGGCAAAGGCAGCGGAGAAGGCTGCAAGAAAAGCTAAGTTTGAAGAAGAGCAGAAAGCTGTTGATGAAGCAGCTTCCGCAGAAGAAGCTGCTGTAGAAGCTGAGGCAGTTGTTGACGAAGCAGTAGCTGACGCAGCAGCAGATGCCGAAGCCGAAGCTACCGAAGAACAGCCGGCTGAATAAATCGTTCAGGCACCAGCAGATATAAGACTTACCCAGACAAGACCCGCACCTGATGCGGGTCTTTTTTGATTATCATGTAAGAAAGCAAAAGGACGCTCGCATGCCTTAGTGCACATGAGTGCTCATGAGGCGGGTCTTCTTAGCATGCCTCTCGTGTTGTCCGAGCGATAGATGACTATGCATGATGGAAAGGATACCCATGCAAACAATGGAATCAGGAATCACGCCTGAACAAGATTTCGTATTAAAGACCGTCAAAAGCCGCGATGTCCATTTCATCCGCTTATGGTTTACCGACGTGCTTGGCAATATGAAATCGTTCGCTGTTGTTCCAGGAGAACTTGAAAATGCCTTTGCCAATGGCATGGGATTCGATGGGAGTTGCATCAAAGGTTTTTCAGCAACACAAGACTCAGACATTTTGGCATTTCCAGATGCCTCGACGTTCCAAGTTCTGCCCTGGCGTCCTCAGTCTAATGCAGTCGCGCGGATGTTTTGTACGCTCTGTACTCCAAGCTTGGCTTCATTCGAATCAGATCCCCGCCATATCTTGAAGCGAGCTCTTAAAAAATGTTCAGACGCCGGCTTTACCCTCAATATCGGTCCTGAGCTTGAATATTTCTATTTTGAAGACAGCCTCTCTCCCTACACCCTTGATCGCGGCTCGTTCTTCGATCTGACTTCGCTTGATTATGCAAGCGATCTGAGAAGGGACACGGTGCTCACGCTTGAGAAGATGGGTATTCCGGTCGAATACTCGCACCACGAGAATGCGCCTTCCCAACATGAAATCGATCTTCGTTTTACCGATGCGCTCAACATGGCAGATTCGATCATGACGTATAAACTCGTAGTTAAAGAAATAGCGATGAAGCACGGTGTGTACGCCTCATTTATGCCAAAACCGATGACGGGCGTTCCGGGAAACGGCATGCATTTGCATATGAGTCTGTTTGACGAAGAAGGTAACAATGCCTTCTTTGATGAACACGACCAAAGCGGCTACAACATATCGCAGACAGCGAAGTACTTTATTGCAGGTTTGCTGAAATACGCACCGGAATTCTGTCTCGTTACCAATCAATGGGTGAATTCATATAAGCGCTTCCAAGATGGCATGAACGCCCCGTCTGCGATTGCCTGGGCGCGCAATAACC
>CAYPKC010000023.1:11936-12468 GCA_964411215.1 uncultured Eggerthellaceae bacterium
TCAACTATGGTACGTATACCAGGGTATCGTTCCGATAGCGAAGAAGCCTGCCGGGTTGAAATAAGAAATCCCGATCCCGCATGTAATCCGTATCTGGCAATAGCAGCTGTCTTGTCTGCAGGTCTCAAAGGCATTGAAGAGAAGCTTGAGCTTTGCGAGCCGCAAGAAGCCCATGACTTCTTCAATATGGATGCGAAAGATATAAAGCAATGCGGCGTAGACCTGTTGCCGCAAACGCTGCATGAGGCGGTTGAGATCTTTGCAGAAAGCGACTTGATGAAAGAAGTCTTAGGAGCGAAGACGCACGATTATTTGGTTCAAGCAAAAAGAGAAGATTGGCGTGCTTATCACCGCACCGTCTCCGAATGGGAACTTGAGCATTACTTGGCGGTGTTGTAAATGGCTAAAAAAATCATGTTTATAGCGGACTCTCTCGACAACGCGCACAAGTTCCAACAAGTGCTCTCGGGGATGGACGTTGATGTGGTGGCAGGATCCACTTTGAATTTCAAGCGGCTGGTTGCAACTCATC
>CAYPKC010000024.1:0-8964 GCA_964411215.1 uncultured Eggerthellaceae bacterium
CGCGTCATTTCTATCGTTGAATAAGATACACCACACACGCAATCAATTTCGAGCCAATCAGCGATACTGCGTAAAGAGACTAAAAAGTTGGTAGAGAACATGCGACTTATCAACTGACTGTTGGCTTAAACGATACCGATGCGGCCGCATGAAAGAACGGAGAGATCATGAGCACTTCACAAAAACCGAAGATCGTCATTTTAGACGGTTATACGACCAATCCCGGCGACCTTTCATGGGACGGCATGAAGGCTTTAGGCGATCTTACGGTGTATGAGCGAAGCGAGCTGAGTGAGATCCCTGACAGGATTCACGGCGCAGAAGTTATCGTATCGAATAAGATCGTATGGACAAAAGAGCTGCTTGATACCGCACGCGATTGCAAGCTCATTCAGCTCCTCTCAACCGGCTACAATGTCGTCGATTATGCCGAGACCGACAAGCGCGGTATCACCGTTTGCAATGTGCCGGCCTATTCCACGCCCGATGTGGCACAACACGCAATGGCGCTCATTCTTGAAACTACGAACCACGTAATGAATTACGCGGAAAGCGTGCGCCTTGGCAATTGGACGACGTCGCGTGATTTCACGTATTACATCGACCCGCTTATGGAGCTCTCGGGCAAAACGCTCGGCATTATCGGCATGGGTTCAATCGGATCGAGTGTCGCCAAACTCGCGCAGGCTTTCGGGATGAACATCCTCTTCCAAAATCCGCACGCTAAGCCTCAGTATGAAAGTGACAGGTGCCACCAAGTCGAGCTCGATGAGCTCTTGGCAAAAAGCGATATCGTGACGCTCCATTGTCCGTCTACCCCGGAGAATAAAGGCATGGTGAATGCGGAATTTCTGGCAAAGATGAAGCCCGGGGCACGCTTGATCGATACGGCTCGAGGAGCGCTGCTCAATTCAGGCGACATTGCCCGCGCTCTTGAAAGCGGTCATTTGGGATGGTATGCCGCCGATGTCTCAGAGCAGGAGCCTATGGCCAAAGACGATCCGCTCAGAACGGCACCGCGCACTATTATCACGCCTCATATCGCTTGGGCTACAAAGGAAGCGCGCGGGCGCCTTATCGAAACGGCTACAGAAAACATTGGGGCCTTCCTTGCCGGAAAGCCCCAAAACGTGGTAGACCCGAAATGATGTGAGCTGTGCCCACTGTTTAGAATACAGCGATAACAGCCTGCTTATCACCAGCGGTGTAGGTGTTCTCAATGTACTCTTTGACAGCATCGGACTGGATAGCATTGACGAGCGCCTGAATCTTAGCGCTGTTCTCGTTGCCTGCATTGACCACGACAACATTCTTGTAAGCGTCCTTCAGCTCATCAGTTGCGTTTTCCGTCACCAACGCGTCTTCGATCTTCAGTCCTGAAGATAAGGCATAGTTGCCGTTAATGACGGCGATGTCAACGTCGGGAAGCGAGTTAACAGCTTGTGCTGCTTCGATCTCTACAAACTCAAGGTTCTTCGGGTTCTCAACGATGTCGATCTGGGTTGCATCAAGGCCAGCACCTTCCTTGAGCGTAATCAGACCTTGGTCTTGCAGCAGCAGAAGAGCACGTGCTTCGTTGGTGGGATCGTTCGGCACAGCGACCGTTGCGCCATCAGGAAGCTCTTCCAGCGTCGCATATTTGCCTTCGTAGGTATAAACTCCCAGCGGCTCATAGTGGACGTCGGCAACGTTTACCAGGTTCGTTCCGTTTTTCTCATTGAAGTCGTTCAGATAGGTGATGTGCTGGAAATAGTTTGCGTCAAGGTCACCATCACTGACCGCGGTGTTCGGCAGAACATAGTCGTTGTACTCTTTGATGTCGAGCGTATAGCCTTCATTGGCGAGCTGCTCTTTGACAACCTCAAGAATGGCTGCATGAGGACTTGGTGATGCACCGATCACAATGACGTTGTCGTTTTCAGCCTGTGCGCTTGAAGAATCGCTTGCAGAACTTGCATTGTCAGATCCGCCAGCGCAACCAGCAAGCGCAAAAGCCGCCAGGCCAGCAACAGCGCAAAGCGCTACTGCCTTCTTCCAGAAACCCTTTTTCATATTCGTTTTTCCTTTCTTGCTTTCTTCTTTGTAAAAGACCAGTTTCTCGATCTTGTTACTGTATTCAGTCTCTCTTTTCGTGTTTCCCCCACTTGCGCGAAGGGTATGGCGGTAAGAGAAGCCGCCATTGTAGGCGCAAAGCATACGCGGTGTCACATGAACAAAACCTACTTCAGAAAATCAACGTAATCTTTTGTCCACTTTGCTTACGAGCTTCAGACCGCCTTCTTGGAAGATCTGCACGATCACCACGAGCAAAGCCACCGTGATCAGCATGACATCTGTTTGATAGCGGTAGTAGCCGTAATTGATCGCAATCGCGCCCAAACCGCCGCCTCCGACAAAGCCTGCCATGGCTGAATAACCCAGAATGGTCGCAAGTGAAATGGTTGCGCCTACCAGAAGCGACGGCTTTGCCTCTGTCAAAAAGACTTTGGTGATGATCTGCCAGGTCGACGATCCCATTGCGCGCGCTGCCTCTATGACACCCGCATCGATTTCCTTCAACGAAGATTCAACCATGCGGGCCACGTAAGGCGCCGCCGCTACCACCAGAGGAACGATTGTGGCGATCGAGCCGATGGTCGTTCCGACGATAGCGCGCGTAAACGGCAGGATAGCAACGAGCAGAATCAAAAACGGCACCGAGCGCAAGACATTCACAATGAACCCAAGCACCATATTAATGGCGCGATTGCGCCTGATACCGCCTTCCCCCGTGATGTAGAGCACAATGCCAATGGGAATACCAATGACATAAGCGACAAGGGTGGAAACGATGGTCATATACAGCGTTTCCCATACGCCAAGAAGGAGAATATCGATCATTTGCGGGGTCACTTCTGTTCACCTTCTTCGCATACCTCTTCGGTGTCCGCGACTTCGTAATGAACACCGCGCTCATCAAGGTAGTTTTTGATTTTTTCCTGCTGCGCTTCATCGGCGGGCAGCTCAATAAGCATTTGCCCAAACGCTTTGCCACCGATATTGGTGGTATTGGCGGAAAGGATATTGACCATGGTGTCGCATTTGACCGTCATGTCGGAAATGACAGGCGCCCCCGAATCTTCGCCGGTAAAAGCAAGACGCAGCGTGTTTTGCGGAAGGCCTTCATCTGCGCCGGAGGAAGACGGCTCGATCAAGCGCTTCGCAGTCTCTGACTGCGGATTGAGAAAGACATCTCTCACCGTTCCGACTTCCTTGATCTCTCCGTCGCTCATAACCGCCACGCGATCGCAAATCTGCTCAACGACGCGCATCTCATGTGTGATGACCACAATGGTCACGCCCAGCTTTTCGTTCAGCTCCTTTAAGAGCGAGAGGATAGAGCGCGTTGTGATGGGGTCAAGGGCACTGGTAGCCTCATCGCACAAAATGATCTCAGGGTCAGACGCGAGCGCGCGTGCAATAGCGACACGCTGCTTTTGGCCTCCCGACAGCTGAGCGGGATACGATTTCGCCTTATCCTGCAAATCCACCAGTTCCAGAAGTTCCTGTACGCGCACGTCTGCGTCTTGGCGCTTCACTCCCGCGATATCAAGGGGGTAGCGAATGTTCGCCTCAACGGTGCGCTGCGACAGCAAATTGAACTGCTGGAATATCATTCCTATCTTTTTGCGCGCCGCACGAAGCTCTTTGCGATTGAGCTTCATAAGGTCGACGCCGTTAATCAGCACTTCTCCCGAGGTCGGGCGTTCAAGCAAGTTCATGCAGCGAACGAGCGTAGACTTGCCCGCACCGGAAAAGCCGATGATGCCGAAGATTTCGCCGTCTTCAATCGTCAAGTTGACGTCTTTGACGGCGGCTACTGTATTCTTCGACACCTTAAATGTCTTATTGAGGTCAATTAACTGTATCAATGCCATTCCTTAAAGAGTCGCTAGCGGCATCTCGAAATTATAAAAGCTTCCTTACGGTATGCACATTAGAGAATACCGATGATCTGCTATCGGCTCAACAGATAGCTTAATTATATTGATGTGCGATAACTAAAGAACGCTGTATGCTGTGTGCGATTAGTGCCTGAAGTGGCGATGCCCCGTGAAGACCAAGGCGATGCCCTTTTCATTTGCCGCTTCAATGACCTCTTCGTCACGGATAGAGCCACCCGGCTCGATGACCGCGGTCACGCCTGCATCAGCAAGCACGTCAAAGCCGTCACGGAACGGGAAGAAGGCATCAGAAGCTGCAACAGCCCCTTGTGCTTTCTCGCCTGCCTGCTCAACGGCAATGCGGGCAGAATTCACGCGGTTGGGCTGTCCCCCGCCGGCACCTACGCTCGCAAAATCCTTTGCAATAAGGATGGCGTTCGACTTGACCGATTTAACCGCCTTCCACGCAAAGATGAGTTGTTCCATCTGCTCGGGCGTCGGCGCAACGTCGCCTGCCACGGTAAAGGTCTCGGGGTTTTCAGCAACAGCGTCGCTATCTTGTGCGAGCAAGCCACCTTCGACTGAGCGGAATTCAATTCCCTCGCCCGGAGCATTCACGCCGCTGGTTGCTAGAAGACGGCAATTGGGCTTGCTTGCGTACATCTCGCATGCGTCGCCCGAGAACTCAGGCGCGATGATCGCTTCGACAAACTGCTTATTGTCGAAGATCGCTGCCACAAGCTCGCCGGTCACTGCTCTGTTGAAGGCCATAACACCACCGTAGGCTGATACAGGGTCGCATTCGTGCGCGCGCTTGTACGCGGCGGTCACGTCGGTATCGACACAGACACCGCACGGCGTCAGGTGCTTCACGATCACGCACGCCGGCTCGTTGTATTCGCGAACCGCAGCCCAAGCGGCATCAAGGTCTAAGTAGTTGTTGTATGAAAGCTCTTTGCCCTGCAACTGCATGGCGCACGCAAGCGTTGTTTGAGCGTTGGGATAATCGTTGCGAATATAGAACGCCGCATTTTGGTGGGGATTCTCACCATAGCGAAGCGATTGCTTCTTCGTCAGATTGAGATTGAGCATTTCAGGAAATGCCAGCTGCTCATCGGTGCTTTCAGCACCAGCTTGCTCGAGCTCTTGAGCAAGCCAGGAAGAGATAGCACCGTCATAGGCAGAGGTGGTGCGGAAGACGTCGAGCGCTAAGCGGGCGCGCGTCTCGCGCAACGTCGTACCATTGTTGGTGCGCATTTCGTCAAGGATCGCATCATAGGTTGCAGGATCGGTAACGACCGTCACGCTTTCGAAGTTCTTGGCGGCTGAACGCAGCATGGAAGGGCCGCCGATATCGATATTCTCAATGCACGTCTCAAAGTTCGCGCCACTTTGGACCGTCTTTTCGAAGGCATAGAGATTGACAACGACCATGTCGATCATCTTGATACCATGCTCTGCCGCTTCGGCCATATGCAATTCCGAATCACGTTTTGCAAGCAAGCCGCCATGGACACGCGGATGAAGGGTTTTCACGCGGCCGTCCATCATTTCCGGAAACTCTGTGACCGCGTCAATCGGCGTGACGGGAACGCCTGCCTCCGCAATGACCTTTGCCGTTCCGCCGGTGGAAATGATCTCAGCATCGAACTCTTCCCACAGCGCTCGCGCGAACTCGGCGACGCCGGTCTTGTCAGTGACGGACATTAAAACGCGCTTGATTTTCGGATTCATACTCCTACCTTCCCAACGAGGCTTCATGCTTGTCTTGAGCTTCTTTACTGTAACGCTCTTTATATCTCACATCCACAAGCTCGGCAACTATAGCGATAGCCAGCTCAGCCGGCGTCTTTGCGCCGAATTTCAAACCGATGGGACGCTTGATTCTGTCCCAATCCGCCTCAGTGATACCGGCGTCGATCACCAGGTCGTGAACGGTGTCGTTTTTGCCTTTGCAGCCCATCATACCCACATAGGCAACGCCATTTTCGAGAGCCCAAATGCAGCCTTGCGGGTCAAACATGTGTCCGCGCGTTAACACGCAGACGTAGTCGGCCGGCTGTGCCGGCATGTTGGCCAACTCGTGGAAATCTCCCCCATGCAACATGATGCGCTCGGCATCGGGAAAACGCTTTTCGTTGAGGTACGCCTCGTCATAATCCACCACGGTGACATGGAAGCCAACGTGATGCGCCAGCGCAGCAACTTCAGCAGCTGCATCTGAGGCACCCAAAAGCCACACGCGCACCTTGCCAAAAAGCGGCTCGCTTGCCCACGTGAGGCCTTCGAACTGCTCATTGTGCATGGACGGACCGCGTGTGACATCTTTCATCTGGAAGATATCGCGCGGTGAGGGCTCACGTGCGCTCACAATCTCTTTAGCGTCATTGCAGAAGAAGACCATGGATGCTCCGTCAGCTGATCCTTGATCTCCATACTTCTTTGTGACTTCGTTGTCGGTGTTGGCGACAGCGGCGTTTCCGTCATAGACAATCTTGAAGCCAATCCAAGCAAGATCGCCCTCATCGAGCGCCGTGAGTGCCCGCTCGAACGTGGGAATGTCTGCCTGCGTCAACGTTGCGGCAATCTCTTGGAGGGTCTGCGGCCCGAGATGGGGATTGCCTTCTGTAGCTTCTTCGGAAAAGCAGGTGAAATCTTCACTTGTAAGCTGTGGTGTTTTGCTAGCCTTGAGATCGGCGATGATATGTTCGAGCGCAGCTCGCTTCATGATGGTTGCCTCCTTGTATGCTCTCAGTCAAGCGATTTGATAAATGCAATCCATTTTCTAAAGGATTCGTCGCTTATGGCGTGCTCCATTTTGCACGCTTCTTCTTCCGCTATGGCAGGGTCGATGCCCACGGCATTGCTCAAAAAATCGGTCAGGACGCGATGGCGGTCGAATACTTTATTGCCGTATTTCACGCCCTCTTTCGTCAGTGTAATATCGCCGTAGTAGGGTTGTATGACCAGGCCTTTTTCCTTCAAAACGCCCACAGCCTTATTGACGGAAGCCTTTGAAACGCCCATCTTTTCCGCAACATCGACTGCTCTGACAGACGCTGTTTCCGTAGCACCTAGCATGACCATGGCTTCAAGATAATCCTCATGGGTTATGGATAAGCTAACCATTTGGCCTCCCGTACGAAACGATGATTCCATGGTAGCACGTGGCTTTGCATTTAGGAGGCGCACCTTATGAGGCGCGGCATGAGAGGTAAGCCTTACGAGATGCTTCTTAAAAGACGCTTCTTATGAGAGGCGCTTTAAGATGCACTCCTTCTTAGAAAGCAATATCGGGCCGCTGGGGCGACCCGATATCAAGAAGAGGGAAAAGGAGATATTGAAATAACGTAAAGAATCAGGGTTTGGATGGCTCTTCCGAGAGATGCTTTTCAAGGTGTGCCACCATCGCATCTGCAGCAGAACAGCCTGTACAGCTTGCTTTTGAGCACCCTTCGCAATGATCCGAGCAATCGCAGAGTCCGCGGCGAACCATCCTTCGCACTGCGCACAGAACGCCCAGCGCAATGAGCGCGATAAGAATAACGGTTGAAGGGGTTATAAGCAGTTCTTGAAGCATACGTTTTCTTCTTTCAAGCGGACTTAAGAAATAGATTCGCTTTTCAGCTGATGGGGCACAGTCTGCGTGCTGTCCCTGTTGTAGCGGGGAGTCGGTCGAACGAGCTGGAATACCATGGCGCATGCCACAAGGATGGCGACAACAGTCCAACCGTTGAAGGCCACTTCACCGGTAACCAGGCCGCCGAACTGATAGATCATGAGTGCCACGCACCAGGCGAACAAGCACATATACCCGATGGCTGCCCACGTCCATTTCGCCGAAGCCATTTGACGGCGAATCGTGCCAATAGCAGCAAAGCAGGGAGCGCACAGCAAGTTGAATGCGCAAAACGCCATGATGGCTGCAGCACCGCCGCCCAACATAAGGGCAAAGCCTTTCCATAAACTTGGATCCGCTTCGCCAGCTTCGCCAAGGCTGGTCAAAATGCCAACGGTGGCCACCACATTCTCTTTAGCAACGAGTCCTGTGATAGACGTAACGGTAGATTCCCAATTTCCAAATCCAAGGGGTGCGAATAACCAGGCCAAGCCATTTCCAAGACCCGCCATAAGCGAGTAGTTCATATATCCGTCTACGTCCGTATCAAGCAGGCCGAAGGCGCCTTCATAAACCCCGAAGTTCATGAGGAACCAAATGACAATCGTTGAAAGGAAGATGATTGTTCCAGCTTTGACGATATACGATTTCACGCGCTCCCACATGGAAAGCACAATGCTTTTTGCGGTTGGAAGATGGTATTGCGGCATCTCCATGATGAAGGGGGCAACGTCGCCAGCAAAGGCTCGTAGTTTTTTGAGCATGATGCAGCTTACGATGATTGCGATAAGCCCTAAGAAGTAGAAGAGTGGAGCGACCCACCACACTCCTGTCGAATCGGCACCGGCAAGCGCGCCAAAGACAAGGGCGATAATCGGAAGCTTTGCGCCGCAAGGAATCATTGTCGTGGTCATGATCGTGAGGCGGCGATCCTTTTCGTTTTCGATGGTCTTTGTTGCCATAATGGCGGGAACGCCGCAACCAGACGCGATAAGCATGGGGATAAACGACTTGCCGGAAAGCCCAAAGCGGCGAAAGATGCGATCCATAATGAAGGCAACGCGTGCCATATATCCGCACCCTTCTAAAAATCCCAGGAGCAAAAAGAGAATAATGAGCTGCGGGATGAATCCAATGACCGCTCCCACACCGGCAATAATGCCATCCACGATGAGGCTTTGCACCCAGGGAGCAGCGTCAACGGCAGCTAAAGCGCCTGATACAAGGGGGCTGAGTCCCGGAATCCAAAGGCCGTAAGCATCACTTGATGGGTCAGGCTCTTCCGCGGCGAGCTGCGACAGCATCTCAGGTGACGCGCCTTGCGCCTCTGCTTCCGCCATGCTTTCTTCCCAGGCAGCAACGGCTTCATCGTATTGTTCTGTTCCGGTGTAGAGCCAGCCATCACCAGAAATGCCGTCGTTT
>CAYPKC010000024.1:8974-12220 GCA_964411215.1 uncultured Eggerthellaceae bacterium
ACAATGCCGCCGCCAAGCGTTACGGCAAGATAATAGACCGCAAACATGATGACAATGAAGATGGGAATACCGAGAACCCGGTTGGTCACGACGCGGTCTATTTTTTGCGTTGTCGACAGTTTTGCCGGCGCTCGGCTCACGCACTCATCGCATACTTCTGCGATCACGTCATAGCGCTCGTTGGTGATGATGGATTCCATATCGTCATCCATCTCCTTTTCGAGCGATTCACGGATCATGGCGATGTGTGCCCTGTCAGATTCGGGAAGCTTGCATGCTTCAACCGATTGCGCTTCATTCTCAAGAAACTTGGTGGCACACCAACGAACCTGGCGCGGTGATTGAGTGCCGCCGATAATATCTATGGTCTTATTGAGCGCTGACTCCACCGCATCCGAAAAGCGGTAGGTGCTCGTGGGGCACGCAGCGGAGGTTGCTGCATGCGTGGCTGCTTGTATGACGGTGTCTATGCCGCGATTTTTGAGAGCCGAGATTTCTATGACAGGACATCCGAGTTTGTGTGCAAGAACTTCCGTGTCAATGGTGTCGCCATGCTTCTCTATGAGATCCATCATGTTGAGCGCAACGACGGTTGGCACGCCCATTTCTATAATCTGCGTCGTGAGATAGAGATTGCGTTCGATATTGGTGGCATCAACGATATTGATGACGGCATCGGGATTGCCGCTTATAAGATAATCGCGCGTCACAATTTCTTCAGGTGTATAAGGAGAAAGCGAGTACACACCGGGCAGGTCTGTAATCGTTATCTCCTTATCGCTTTTGTACTTCCCTTGCTTCTTTTCAACGGTGACACCCGGCCAGTTTCCCACGTATTGGTTGGCTCCGGTGAGATCGTTGAACAAGGTCGTTTTCCCTGAGTTGGGATTGCCGACAAGGGCAATGTTGATTCCCATCTTGTTTCTTTCCTCCTTCGGGATGTTCTTGTTTGGTTGGTGTTGGTGTTGGTGTTGGTAGCGTTGGTGGTGTTTCTGTTTGGTTAGTGGTTGGTGGTTGGCGTTCGTTGGCGGTGGTTGGTGGTTGGCGTGACGAAAGTTAACCTTAGTTAACTCCTCAGTAAAAAAATTTACGCGACGAGCACGTTTTGCGCTTCTTCTTTGCGAAGCGACAATTCAAATCCTCTTACCGTCACTTCAATCGGATCTCCCAATGGCGCAACTTTGCACACCTTCACCATGGTTCCCTTCGTAATACCCATATCCATGATGCGTCGCTTGAGCGCGCCGTTACCTTTGAGTTTTATAACCTGCGCACTCTGGCCTACTTCTACATCGCGTAGACTTTTTGCTTCATCTTCCATGTTTACTCACCCCTGCTTATCTTTGCTTTTCAAGCTGTTAGTACGTTATGACCTTTGAAGCTGATTGTTTATCCAAAGCGATCTGTGTTCCTTTGATCTCAACAATAATGTTGCCGCCTTGTTCGGAGAAAAGTCTGAGAGGAGCACCGACAACGAATCCGAGATTTTCAAGATGATGATGAAATTCCTCATTACCCCTGATCTTCAAGACGTGTGCGGATTCACCCTCTTTGAGAAAGGTCAACGGCATCTGCTGCTTGATATAAGCACTTTGCTCTTTTGCTGTCTTCAATCCTCCTGCCGCCATAACCGATTCCACTGTGCCTCCATTCGATGCAGCTTTGTTTCAATAGTTAACTACGGCTAACTATTTTTAGGTTTCATCATTCGGGTGTCAAGGGGTTGTGAGAAAAAAGTTAGACTTAGCTTACTTTCAATAGTGATAAACCAACTCGCACTTTGTTGCTTTTTCAGACTTGTTGCATCATCTGGATTCGTCTGGGTCTCTGTCTTGTTTATACTGGTCATGTTCGATTTGCGCGGATGATAAGGAATAGACAGTGGAAAATCTGCATACTGATATTGACTGCACCAATAATGTGTACCGAGATACCCGAGGTGGAGAGACTTCACCTGTACCGTTTACTCAAGCGGTTATCAATGGTCTCGCTCCTGGCGGCGGCCTTTATGTCCCTGAAAACATTCCGCATTTTTCTCTGACAGAAATTTGCAAGCTCGCGGAATATCCTTATCGCGACCGCGCGAGTGCCATCTATAAAGCATTTGGCGTCGATCTTTCAGAAGATGTTGTGAGCGAATGCATGCGTCTTTCCTATGGGGATAACTTTGACAATGAAGCGATATGCCCCATTACCACTCTTCCGAATGAGACCCATATGCTTGAACTCTGGCATGGACCGACAAGCGCATTTAAAGACATGGCCTTGCAGTGTCTTCCGAACTTCTTCTCAGCAAGCGCCAAGAAGCTGCGTGCAGAAGGCAACATCGATCACGATTTTTGCATTCTGGTAGCCACGTCTGGCGATACCGGTAAGGCAGCCCTTGAAGGTTTCAAAGGCATCTCTGGGGTGAGCATTGGGGTGCTCTTCCCTAACGGCGGTGTCAGCGACATACAACGCAAGCAGATGGTGACAACCACGGGCAACAATGTGCACGTATGGGCAGTGCGTGGTAATTTCGATGACTGCCAGACTGCCGTAAAGAAGGTCTTTTCTGACGCTGCGTTTGCCTCTGAGCTTATGGCTCACAACAAGATAGCCTTGTCGAGCGCCAATTCGATCAACTGGGGACGCCTCCTTCCGCAAATCGTGTATTACATTTCTGCGTATGCAGAACTTGTAGCGCAAAACAAAGTGTCGGCAGGACATCCCCTTGATGTCTGCGTGCCTACGGGCAACTTCGGAAACATTTTGGCTGCCTGGTATGCAAAGCAGATGGGCACCCCGATTGAGACGCTCTTCTGTGCCAGCAATGACAATAGGGTTCTGACTGATTTCATCAACACAGGCGACTATGACATCTCTGACAGGGAATTCGTTTTAACGCCTTCCCCTTCGATGGACATTCTGGTGTCATCCAATCTTGAACGCCAGCTGTTCGAGCTGACTGGAAGAAATCCACATGCAATCAAAGCATGGATGTCAGATCTCGCATCCAAGCGCGCCTTCAGCGTTGATGAGGCAACACTGAAGGCATTACAGGCTACCTTTAAAGGCTATTCAGTTGATAGTAAGACGTGTCTGCGCACCATCAAAGAAGTGCTTGATGCCTATAACTACCTGATAGACCCCCATACGGCTGTTGCCTACCATGCTGCACAGCAACTGCGCCAAGATAATCCTGTGCTTGTCGCATGCACGGCACACTGGGCAAAGTTTGGTGATAATGTCTATCGTGCTCTTCAC
>CAYPKC010000025.1:0-12049 GCA_964411215.1 uncultured Eggerthellaceae bacterium
CAGTTCCGTGAGAACTTGGAGAAAAAGCTGAATTACAAAGCCCTTGATATCTATGGTCTGACCGAAGTCATGGGGCCTGGTGTTGCGATTGAATGCTTAGAGCAAGACGGCCTTCATGTGGCAGAGGATCACTTCTTTGTGGAAATCCTTGATCCTGATACCCATGAGCCGGTACCGGATGGCGAGTGGGGAGAGCTGGTCATCACCACGCTCGACAAAGAAGCAACGCCCGTTATCCGTTATCGCACCAAGGACATCACGCGCATACTGCCAGATATCTGCAAATGCGGCCGTACCCATAGGCGCATTGACCGTTTGCATGGCCGCACCGACGACATGATGATTATCCGCGGCGTCAATGTCTTCCCCTCTCAAATCGAAAATGTTGCTTCTACCTTCCCCGAGATTGCTGATTGGTATCAAATTGAACTGACGCGCGAGAATGCTCTTGATGTGGCAACCTTGAAGATCGAGGTCAATCCCGACTTCCCGATTGACGAGATTCGCAAGATTGAAGATCTGCAGAAACGCCTCGCGCAGGCCTTGAAAGACGAGCTTGCCACGTCAATCAAAGTCCAAATTGTCGAGCCCTACACCATTCAGCGTTCAGAAGGCAAAGCAGTGCGTATCGTTGACCTTCGCGACGAGGAGGAGAAGTAAATGATCGATCAACTCACCGTATTTCTTGGTAATGAGAAAGGGCGTCTCACAGCGCTCTGCGAGTCACTGGGACAAGCGAACATTCAGATGCACGCACTGACTGTCGCGGATACAAGCGATTACGGTATCGTGCGCATTATCTGCGATCAGCCGAGCGCTGCGAAAGATACGCTTGCAAAAGACGGCTTTCAGGCAAGTATCGCGAAAGTCATAGCCGTGCAAGTCCCCGATGTGCCGGGCGGATGCGCCCAAGTCTTTGGCGCATTGGAAAACAAAGACATCAATGTTGAATATGCCTATTGCTTTACGTCTTCAGTCGGACAGGCGACCCTTGCCCTTAAGGCTCATGGGAATGCGCGAGCAGTCCTTACCGATGCCGGTTTCAAGGTGCTCGACCCCCAAGAGATTTACAAGAGCTAACTGCCTTTTGAGCCTTATTGCTGCTTTAAAGCAATCAACACAGTGTGTCCTATATGAGCAAGGCTCTTCAATTGCGAAGAGCCTTGTTTGTAGTCAGAGACAGTAACGAAAACGAAACATTAACAGATATCGGTTAGAGCGTTGAGGCAAAGCAGCAACGATTATAGTTTTTCTTACTAGTAGGCAGTTTTCTGGGGTGTGCTTTTATGGAAGATGTCTCGCAATATATACGGGATACTGATCTCTATCTTTTCGATACAGGAGCAGCGCAAAGGGCATATTACACGTTCGGTTGCCATCCATTACCTAAGGTTGCCTCTGATGCGTGGCTCTTTGTCGTGTGGGCGCCGCACGCACAAAGCGTCAGTGTAATCGGTGATTTTAACGAGTGGGATGAACAAGCAAATCCTCTTGAGCGCGTCCACGAAGGCATATGGGCAACGGTTATACGCGGGCTTAAGTGGGGAGACCTCTATAAGTACTACATCGTTGGGCCTGATGGTACGGGCTTTGCAAAAGCAGATCCTTTTGCCTTTCATGCAGAAAACGGCCTTTCTACCGCTTCAAAGGTGTGGGATCTTGAAGGGTATGATTGGCAAGACGGTGCCTACCTCGACCGTCGCCGTCATAGCAATCTGCATAAAGAAGCCATGTCCATCTATGAGTTTCATCTTGGCTCGTGGAAGCTTCCCGAACATGCAGATGAAGATACCCTTCCCAATTATCGAACGGTAGCTGATGAGCTAGCCCGCTATTGCGTCGACATGGGATACACCCATATCGAGCCCATGCCGCTTACGGAATACCCCTATCCCAATTCGTGGGGATATCAAGTCACTGGGTACTACTCCATCACTTCACGCTATGGCACGCCCGAAGACTTTATGTATTTCATTGAGACCATGCATAAAAACGGTATCGGCGTCATTATGGATTGGGTGCCATCGCATTTTCCCCGCGATTCTTTTGCCTTGGCCTCCTTCGATGGGGCGCCTCTATTCGAATATGCCGACCCGCGTCTCGGTGAGCATAAAGAATGGGGCACGCTTGTCTTCGATTATGGAAAACCGCAGGTAGTCAGCTTCCTTGTATCGGCTGCTATGTTTCTGTTCGACGTCTACCATATCGATGGCCTTCGCGTCGATGCCGTCAGCTCCATGCTCTATCTCGATTATGGAAGAACTGAATGGGTTCCGAATAAAGATGGCGGCAACATCAACTTAGAAGCGGTCGCCTTTTTGCAGAAGCTCAATACCAGCGTGCTTACGAATTATCCGGGCGTTGCCATGGTTGCTGAAGAATCAACAGCCTATCCTATGGTGACCTATCCGCCAGATGTCGGTGGCCTTGGATTTACCTTCAAATGGAATATGGGATTTATGCATGATGTCCTTCATTATGTCGAAGACGATCCCTATTTCCGCTCAGGGAACCACCACGCGCTCACGTTTTCCATGGACTATGCCTACAGCGAGGCGTTCATTTTGGAGTTTTCCCACGATGAAGTCGTGTATGGAAAACGCTCGATGGTCAACAAGATGTATGGCACCTATGAGCAGAAGTTTGCAACACTGCGCGCCTTGATGGGGTATCAATTTGCCCATCCTGGTAAAAAGCTGACGTTTATGGGTTCCGAATTCGGGCAATTCGACGAATGGGATTTCCAAAAGGAACTCCAGTGGGATCTTTTGCAATATGAATCCCATGCGAAGATGCAGCTCTTTTCGGGCGAGCTCAACGATGTGTATCGCTCACACGCAGCACTCTGGCTCGATGACATGCAGCCAGAAGGTTTCTTGTGGGCGAACAAAAACAATCGCAACGAAAATGCCATAGCGTTTATACGCCGCGCACTGCCGTCTCAGGCAAATGAGGAAAGCGTCTATGAGCATGAGATGTGCGACATTCTCTGCTGCTGCAATTTCTCACCGAATCCTATAGAAGGGCTGGTCGTTGGCCTTCCGTCTGAAGGTACGCTTGAAGAGATTCTCAATAGCGATAGCGTCCGGTTTGGCGGAAGCGGCATGGAAAACGATCCTATTATCGCGACCAAACGCGGCGCTTTCGAGGGGCTTGCGCATCATGCGCGTATCAATATGGCGCCGCTGTCAGTCGCTTATTTCGAGTATAAGAAAGTAAGAAAGGGAGTTTGGCAGATGAATGAACACGAGGAATGCGTGGCAATGATCCTCGCAGGCGGCCAAGGAAGCCGCTTGGGTGTGCTCACAAGATATCGTGCAAAACCTGCCGTTCCCTATGGCGGCAAGTACCGCATTATTGATTTTACGCTTTCAAACTGCGCCAACTCCGGCATCAGCGTGGTTGGCGTACTCACGCAGTATGAACCGTTCGTGCTGAATAGCTATATTGGAAATGGCGCTCCGTGGGATCTTGACTCGCCGACCGGTGGTGCCTATGTGCTCCAACCGTATACGCGTGTCGGCGATGTGGGAAGCTGGTATGCGGGCACCGCTGATGCCATTTACCAAAACACCAACTTCATCGATAGATTCTCTCCTGACTACATGATTGTCTTGTCGGGAGATCACATCTACAAGATGGATTACAGCCGCATGGTGGCATTCCATAAAAGTAACGGCGCCGACGTCACCATTGCTGTTATGCCGGTGCCTATTGAAGAGGCAAGCCGCTTTGGCATTTTAGACACCGATGAGACTGATCGGGTGGTCAACTTCGTTGAAAAGCCAGAAAATCCCCCTTCGAATCTTGCCTCGATGGGCGTCTATGTTTTCAGCTGGGAAAAAGTGAAGCACTACCTTGAGCTTGATGCCAAAAACACAGAGAGCAGCCATGACTTCGGAAAAGACGTGCTTCCTGCCATGCTTGCTGCCGATGAGCGTATGTTTGCCTATCGCTTTGAAGGATACTGGCGCGACGTCGGTACGCTTCAAAGCCTGATGGATGCCAATATGGATTTGCTTGAGCCAGAACCTGAGCTCAACCTCTCCGACAATGATTGGAAGATCTATTCGCGCAATCCCTTTATGCCGGCAGCACTCATCGGTGAGGAAAGCCTGTTAGATACGTGCCTTGTTCCAGAGGGGTGCGAAGTCGACGGCGATGTTATCCATAGCGTGCTATTCCAAGGCGTGCAAGTGAATGCGGGTGCGGTTGTGCGCGATAGTATCGTGATGCAGTCTTCCCAGATAGGAGCTGCTGCAACACTCAACCGCGCCATTGTTGCAGAAAATGTGGTTATTGGCGAAGGGGCACACATTGGAGGCGATGGCGAATTATGCGTCATAGGCGCCAACGCCACCATCATGCCGGGGGCAAAAGTTGTATGTGGCGAGACAATTGAGCCTGATTCTGTTGTGTACCCAGCTATTGTCGAGCTTGGGCCCGATGAGCAATAGCACTATGCAGGAGGCCTGACTATGAATAATGCTTTTTCGATCATCAATGCAAAACAAGGATCTCCCGCATTGCGCGAGCTTATTGAATTGCGCTCGGCAACAGCGCTTCCGATTGCTGGGCGCTATCGTATGATTGATGTCATACTATCCAACTTGACCAACAGCGGAATCAGAAATGTCGGCGTCATTACGCAGCGAAACTATCAATCGCTTATGGGTCATTTGGGTTCAGGCAAAGAGTGGGATATGTCAAAGAAAGTAGGCGGCCTCACGTTTTTGCCTCCGTATGATTTATCTACCGGAAGCGAGCTTTACCACGGATTTCCTGATGCGCTTTTGGGAAAGCGCGACTACATTCAAAACCAAAGAGAGCGCTATTGCCTGTTAAGTTCAACCGACCAGGTCTATCGGCAGGATTTCAATGTGCTGATGGAGCGCCATATGCAAACCGGCGCCGATGTCACGGTGTTGTGCTCGAAAGATCCGCGGCTTATGGCTGACAAATCGGGAGCTGTGACGTTTTTGGAGATAGAAGAGGGGCGGGTGAGAAACCTTATTACCTCTGATACGGGCAATGAAAACTGCTACGCCAATATGCGTCTGTGCTTGATGGATAAAGATTTGCTTATTCAGCTTGTTGAAGACACGTGTGCGGGTGGCAGATATGACTTCGATCGCGATCTTTTAAAGAATGCTATCGGCTCATGCAAGGTCATGGCAGTTGAGCATCACGGCTACGTCGGTCTCGTAACGTCGGTGAAGTCATATTTCGACCTCAATCAGGATATGCTGAATAAAGAAGTGCGCTACGAGCTGTTCGATTCTAATTTCCCTGTATACACGAAAATCATGGATGCGCCGCCAACGCGCTTTGTCCGAGGATGTGATGTCCAGCATTCTCTCTTTGGAAATGGATGCGATATCCGTGGCCGCGTGAAAAATTCGATCGTCTTTCGTGGCGTGCAAGTTGACGAAGCAGCCGATGTTGAAAACTGCATCATCATGCAGAATTCGAAGATCGGCGCAGGTGCTAAGCTCTGCAACATGATCATTGATAAGAATGTGGTGATAGAGCCGGGCGCCCGCTGCATCTCGGTGACCTATGATCCGAAAATCATACGAAAAGGCATGGTCGTGGAAGGAACGACCCGATGAGCTCGAAAAGCAGTCCGAAGTCACGCGCCAACGCAACAAAATCGTTTTCAAAGGCAGCTGCCGCTAAGAAGAAAACGGCGCAAGATGCAGAAAACAAAGCAAATATGCCAGACACACATGATACGCGCGAAGCAGAAGATGCGGTATGCGATGGAAAAGATGTTGCGCGCGAGGCGAAAGAGATTGCGCATGCGGTAGAGGAAATGCGCCGTACGCAAGAAGATTTCTCTTGTGTGCCAGGCGTGCTTATTGCCGCAGCAGAATGTGCGCCCCTCGCAAAAACGGGCGGCCTGGCTGATGTTGTGGGCGCCCTTCCTAAATATTTGAAAAAGCTTGGCATTGACGCGCGCATTATCATGCCGTTCCATCGTCAAATAAAGGAGCGGTACGGAAGCGAAGCTACGCATTTATTTGACTACAATGCGTCAGGGCTCTGGTCAAGCAAGTTCGTTGGTGTCGACAAGCTTGAACTTGATGGCACAACATACTATTTCATCGACAACGATCATTACTATCATGACCGCATCTATTCAGGAGATAATTTCGAAGGCGAGCAGTATGCGTTTTTCGTGCAGGCAGTCTGCGACGTCATTCCCAACCTTGATTTTCACGTAGGAATTGTCCATTGCAATGACTGGCATACGGCCATGGTGCCCTTTAAACTCAAAGCACGGGCCGCACGAGAAGGAGCGCTGCCTCCTGCCACTCTTCTTACCATCCACAACCTTGCTTTCCAAGGCACGTTTGGCGAAGACACGAATGTCTTGCTGGTAGGCGCTGATGAGAAAGCCTATGCCTGGGATCTCGGATGCTGGAATATGATGAAGGCAGGCATTGATACGGCAGATCGCGTGAACACCGTAAGCCCTACGTATGCCTATGAAATTACGACGCCCGAATTCGGGGAAGGGCTTGAGGCCGACCTGCGCTATCTCATGGAGACGGGGCGTATCACCGGCATTTTAAACGGCATTGATACCGATGAATGGAATCCGCAAACTGATACCTACATCAAAAAGCATTTCAGCACCAAGCGCCTTGCCGGAAAGTTGGCCTGTAAAGAACAGTTGCTCGAAGAGCTGGGTCTTGAAAAAGACATAGATACTCCTTTGATCGGTATGGTTGGCCGCCTGACTCCTCAAAAAGGTATTGATATGGCCGCTGACCTTATCGAAGCACTGGTCGGCGAAGGTGCCATGTTTGCCATCCTTGGTTCAGGGGATGGCTGGCTTGAACACCGCATGCGTGAGGCAGAACACAACCATCGCGGGCGCGTGTGTTCCTATATTGGCTATGACAATGCGCTTTCACATCGCATCTATGCTGGTACGGACTTCTTCTTGATGCCGTCGGCTTTTGAACCCTGCGGCATATCGCAAATGATAGCTATGCGCTATGGATCGCTGCCAATCGTGCATGAAACCGGGGGACTGAAGGACACCGTCAAACCCTATAACAAATTTACCGGTGAAGGATGCGGTTTCTCTTTTTCGCGTTTTGATTTTTGGGATGCTGTGGAAGTCTGCAAAACTGCCTTGTCGGTCTTTTCGGATAAAGCTATAATGCGGCGACTTATCAGAAACGCTATGGACGAAGATTTTGGATTTGACCGGTGTGCGCGAAGCTACGCTGAACTCTATCGATCCATGATCTCATAAACATCGGAGCATACATGACCAACGAAAACTACGAACCAAACGCAGTACCTGAGACAGAAATTACCGAAAAACCTATTAAAGAACGCATTATAGATAAAGTCAGAAGCCAATTCGCCTTGCCTATTGACGAGGCATCGCAAGAGCAGGTCTATGAAGCAGTAGGCCTTTGCGTGCGTGACGACATTATGGATGCGTGGATTAGCGGTCGCACCTCTACGCAGCGATCTGGCGCAAAGTGTTTGGTCTATCTCTCGGCAGAGTTTTTGATCGGCCGGCTGTTATCAAACAACCTTATCAATATTGGAAAGTATGAACAATACAAGCAAGCGCTCACCGAACTGGGTTTCGACATGACAGAGATCGAGGAATGCGAAAGCGACCCGGCGCTCGGCAACGGTGGTCTTGGCCGCCTTGCCGCGTGCTTCATGGATAGTCTCACAACCCTTGGCCTTCCTGCCATGGGATATGGCATTCGCTATGAGCACGGGTTCTTCCGCCAAGAGATTAAAGACGGATGCCAAGTCGAGATTCCCGATACATGGGTCTTGAACGGTGGCGTGTGGGAAGCTGAGCGTAACGACAGGACGTTTGAAGTGCGCTTCGGCGGCACTGTTGAAGAAAGCTGGAGCTCTGACGGCAATTTACGCGTTGAATACCACGATTACCAATCCGTCATCGCAAAGCCCTATGATATGCCCATTGTCGGCTATCACTCACCTTATATTGGAACACTGAGGCTTTGGGCGGCGGTCGCGCCTAAGCAGCTTGACCTTGTGCAATTCAACCGGGGAGACTATGAGAGCGCTTCAGCTGACCGCGAGCTCGCCGAATCTATTTCCAAGGTGCTGTATCCAGAAGACAGCCACCCTCGCGGAAAAGAGTTGCGCCTGCGTCAGCAATACTTTTTGATTTCTGCCACGATGCAGCAGGTCGTTGATTCCCATAAACGCCGCAATGGCGATTTGCGCCAACTTCCTGAAAAGATTGTTGTGCAGATCAATGACACGCATCCCACGCTCGCAATCCCTGAGCTCATCAGGATCTTGATCGACAATGAAGGCTTTTCGTGGGAAGAAGCGGTCGATATTGCCGAGCGCACATTCAATTACACGAACCACACCATCATGCCGGAGGCGCTTGAATGCTGGCCAGCAGGGCTTATGCAGCAGTTGCTGCCTAGAATCTATCGCATCATTGAAACGATAGATGCGCGCCTGCGCGACAGAATTTGGCAGGTGTATCCGGGGGATTTGGACCGCATCGCACGCATGTCAGTCATCCATGATGGCAGTGTGCGCATGGCAAACTTGTGCGTACTCATGAGCGGGCACGTCAATGGCGTCTCGCAACTTCATGGCAAGCTTCTCAAAACGCAGCTCTTTAGAGATTTTTACACGTCGCACCCCGAAAAATTCTTAGGCATTACGAATGGCATTACGCAGCGGCGCTGGCTGGCTGTTGCAAATCCGCCGCTCAATCAGCTCATTAACCAGACTATCGGCGAAGGCTTCATGGAGGATTGGACGCATCTCGCCGAGCTCACGCCCTATGCCGATGATCCCGCTTTCCGGGAAAGGTTCCGCGCGGTGAAATACGAAAACAAGAAACGATTTGCAGAATGGCTCCAGCTCAAGCAGGGAAAACATGTCGATCCCGATTCATTTATTGATGTGCAGGCAAAAAGGCTTCACGAGTACAAACGGCAACTCTTAAAAGCGCTCCATATCCTAAGCATCTGCGACAGAATCGAGTCGGGCGAGATTGCCGATATGCAAAAAACCACCTTCGTGTTTGCGGCAAAAGCCGCCCCTGGCTATAAGCGCGCAAAAGACATCATTCGCCTTATCAATGCGATCAGCGCTTATGTCGAGAGCAACGAGCGGCTTCGTCAGTTTATCTCGGTGGTCTTCGTAGAAAACTACGACGTTACAACGGCCCAGCATCTCATCCCTGCAACTGATCTCTCTGAGCAGATATCAACAGCAGGCCTTGAGGCATCGGGTACCGGCAATATGAAATTCATGCTCAATGGCGCCTTGACGATTGGCACGATGGACGGCGCCAATATCGAGATGTCGGAATGTGTCGGCGCGGAGAATATGTTCATTTTCGGCGCCCGCGTTGAAGACATCGAGCGTATGAAGCGGGAGTCATCTTACAATCCGCAAAACATCATGAATGCAAATCCGCTCATCAAACGCTCTCTCGAGCATCTGATTAACGGAAGCCTTCCGACCTCTGACGGCTCGAAATTCGAAGATATTTGCTATTCGCTCGTATCGAGCCCCCAGTCAGACCCTTACTACGTCCTCTATGATTTCGATGCGTACGATAGGGCGTTTTGGGAAGCGCTATCGGTCTATCAGCAAGGTGACGAATGGGTGCGTCGCTGCGTTTTGAATACCGCAGCAGCCGGCTACTTTAGCTCTGACCGTACTATTCTTGAATATAACGACAAGATCTGGCACATCACTCCTTTTCAAGAGATAGACGCAGGAGCCGATAAGCCTCTTTCGTAAGGACGCAGCGTGCCTCACCTTCGCCAAGTTCAGACTGCGCTTGCCCATGATCCGATAAGGATTGAAGATCGCTGTCCTGAAGGAGCAGTGCGCGCAGGCACACAAGTCTCAGTGCTTTTGCGTATCACGAAAGAGATTCGCGCAAGCATCTATGGAGCGTGGCTCGAAGTCTATGACAGCTCACGCGAAGAGGCCTTATGGAAAAGGACGCCGCTCACCTCATGCAAAAAGGGCTTCCGCGGCATCATTGACACGTCAGGGGAGCCCCGTGTCTTGTTCTATCGCTTTTGCGTCAGAACCGATGTCGGCGATGTCTACTATGCGAGCCGCAGTGATGGACTTGCTACATCGGGAAATGCTTTCATCCCTAATGTGAGCGTTCCCGATGATCAGATGCCGAAAGGCTTTCAACTCACCGTCTATGATGCCGACTTTTCGGTGCCTGCCTGGTTTTCAGGCAGCGTGATGTATCAGATCTTCCCTGATCGTTTTGCACGGGGCTCTGCCGGCATACGCTTAGACGGGGTAGAGGGGCATCGCGCGCATGGATGGCCCATCGAGCTTCATGAAAATTGGGACGAGCCGCCGTCTTGGCACGAATCGTATGATCCGATAGATTTTTTCGGCGGTACGTTCTCAGGCATTGAAGAGCATCTTGACTACCTGAGTGCTTTAGGGGTTGAAGTTCTCTATATCAACCCCATTTGCGAAGCACGTTCAAATCACCGCTACGATACCGGTAATTAGGAAATTCCAGATACCTTGTTAGGTACCTGGGAAGATTTCGAACACTTGGTGGCAGCGGCCAAGCGCAAAAGTATGCGCATTATCTTAGATACTGTGCTCTCGCACACGGGAGCTTCTTCAAAATACTTCAACGCAGACGGATCGTATCCTACGCTCGGAGCGGCACAAAGCGTTGATTCACCCTATAGAGCATGGTATGACTTTACGCCGACGCCAAACGGTGTGCCGTATCGCTGTTGGTGGGGAGATAAGACATTGCCGGAAGTGTGCGAAGAAAATGCTTCCTGGCAACACTATACGTTAGATGTGCCAACAGGCATTTTGCCTCTGTGGGCATCCCATGGAGCTGCGGGATATCGCCTCGATGTCGCAGATGAAATTCCCGATAGCGTGCTTGAGCGAATTAAAACATCGGCAAAGACGGCGAACCCCCATGCGGTTGTCATTGGGGAAGTGTGGGAAGATGCAACCACAAAAGAAAGCTATGGAACGCTGCGCACGTATGCCCTCGGGCGTTCGCTCGATACGGTTATGAACTACCCTCTGCGAAGCGCCCTGATTCAGTTCGCGCTCGCACATAAAGACGCCCAACAGCTCGCGACGTTTTTGAGCTTGCAGCGAAGCAATTATCCGCTTCCGTTCTATATGAGCCTTATGAATCTTTTGTCATCGCATGATGTCGAGCGCATTCGCAGCGTGCTTGCGCTCAAACAAGAGATCCGCGATTTCCCGCGCGATGAGCAAAATGCGTGCGTATCTTCAATAACCAGTGACGAAGACGATGTGGGTGCCGCGCTGCAGCGGGTTTTGGCAACGATCATCTATACGCTGCCCGGGGTTCCTTGCTTGTACTACGGAGATGAGCGAGGCATGCAAGGCGGCCGCGATCCTTTCGATCGTGCAACGTTTCCATGGTCGGGCCCGCGTGCTGATTGCGGACAAGATCTTACCTGGTTTTATAAGAATCTCGGGAAGCTGCGTCATGCGTATCCCGCACTCAAAAGCGGAAATGCAGCTTTTTATGCGTTTGGCAAAGATGTTGTCGCTCTGCTTCGAACTCCTTCAGAAGAAGAGAGAAGATCAGATGCGATTCTTATCGTGGCAAATCGCTCTCACACTGCTCAAAATTACCTTATCGATCTGCTGAATCCAAGCTCAGGGATCGATGACGCAGCAGCAGCGCACGTACGCTACGCCGATGGCGCGCCACGCTGTATCTTTTCAACTGATGGAGCAGGCGTTGCCCTTCATGCGGAGGCAACGTGCGAATCGGGGATTTTCAGAGGCCGCATAGAGCCTATGCAAGCATGTGTGTTCAACGTGGGGCACGGGCTGAATACCGACATGCCGTACGGCCTCGGCGTCATATGCCACATAACTTCTCTTCCTCATAGCGAAAACGATGCTACACGCACTTCGTGCGAACAGGCCGCATTGCCGCAAGGAAAAATCGGCAATGATGCCTATCGCTTCATCGATATGCTCTCAGAGGCAAACGTGACCTACTGGCAGA
>CAYPKC010000026.1:0-11871 GCA_964411215.1 uncultured Eggerthellaceae bacterium
CATTTGTAATATGGCTTTTTACACCTACTGCATTTTAGTCCCATTATCAGTTCTCCTGTTCCAATCATCTATCACTTCTTTTGGTGTTTTACGATATCTACTTGTTGCTTGACAATTTTCGCAAAATACATTGCTGCATTCTTCCTCATAGATAAGGAAAAATTCTTTACCTGTATGTATTTTTGCTTTTCCACCGCAAAATGGGCAGGGCTTAAGCTCTATTTTCTGCTCCATAAGCTTCCTCCACAATATCCAGTCCGTCAACAGCATATCCGCTGCTTTTACCTTCCAACAAAACAACAAGTGTTCCGCAGCATTCCCACGGTTCAGACCGTACCGTCCAAACCTTACCTTTGTTTTTCTCGTTTACATAATATTTGTTGTTCATAACAACTTTATCGCCGATTTTCATTTCGTTGCTTCCTCCTTGCTTATATCCTATCAAACTCAATAACCCAAACGCCTGTTGTTTCTATCTCGCGCTCAATTGCGCCACCGATTTCATCCTTAAATTGAGGAAGATATTTCATGCAGAGTTCGACGAGCACTCGCTTGATTTGTTTGCAATCTTCGATCTCAGAGATGCGTCCTTGCGCAATGACCGAGGCAAACCGTGTGGTGAAAAATGTCTCTTCGTAGCAAGGTTCAATCTCATTGGCAACCGATACGCAGACGCGGTTATTGAAGTTGAAGTCGTCAAATTTATGTCCACCGGCTTTTCCGGTATGGATATACATGTTTCCGTCGATTATTACGTATGAAACGGGAACACAATACGGCGTGCCATCAGGATCAACCGTTGCGATCGTGGCAAACTCTCCCTCTTCAAGAATTTCCATGGCATCTTCCAAGCTCAGTTCGCGCTCTTTCATCTGCATGGGATAAGATTTCATAACAGCTCCTCATACATCTCATTCAACATACAAATCGATGAAATAGTTGAAATGGTGATGATATCAATGTATCACTCAATCAGGAACTGCAAGAGAACAGAAATATTCCTCACGTAGGCAATGACTTTCGACTACCTACGCAAGAAACCGCAAAACCAATGAAGGAGTGTTTATGAATAAGCATGAAATATATCTTGCTGGAGGATGTTTTTGGGGTACCGAGGCATATATAAAGAAATTACCCGGCATCATTGAAACGGAAGTAGGATATGCAAACGCCAATAAAGACAACCCATCCTACGAAGATGTGTGTACAGGCACTACTGAAGCAGCCGAGACCGTCAAAGTGAGTTATAACGCGGATGTCATTTCTCTCCCCTTGCTTTTGCAAGCATATTTGCGAACCATCGATCCGTTTTCTCTCAATCGCCAGGGTAACGATATAGGCACGCAGTATCGCACTGGTATCTACTGGAGCGATCCAACCGATGCCCCTCTTGTAGAATCTTCACTTATCGGACTTGCTCGCAAATCTGGCAAACAACCTCGCGTGGAAGCTGCGCCTCTTGCAAATTTCTACCCCGCGGAAAGCTATCATCAGGATTATCTTGACAAGAACCCCTTTGGTTATTGCCACGTCAATCTCACAGACGCTGATGCATTTGTCGCGGAGCATGAGCTTGATTTTGCCATTACAAACTGAGCTTTTCCAAGAGCACATGAACTTGAGCTGCTAGTGCTCTCTTCTCGCTGGACGTGAGCTCAAGCTTATCGGTTGTGTAATCCTGTCGATTAAGAGCAACTTGAACGTGTATGGTTTCGACAAGGTCAGTCTGAATGATGGCAAGTGTCTCAGCGAGATCAGCGGCGCAAAAGCGACCTGTTGCTCCTCCACCCGCACAGCAATAGAGCGTCAACTTGCCCTGCATCGCCGTTTCCTTCGACCCTTGCTCCACAGGTCGCGATAGCCAATCAAGACAATTCTTCAACACGCCGGGAATGCCATAGTTGTATTCCGGAGAAAATATCCAAAGCGCATCAGACGCCGAAACCGTTGCGCGCACCTTGTTCACGGCCGGTGGCACAGGAAATTCGGTATCTTGATTCATGTAAGGAAGATCAGCATAGTCAAGCCAACTTACCTTCACCGATTCAGGAAGAAGACTTTGTACATATTCACCAACTTGGCGGTTGAGTGAACGTGTGCGCAGTGAACCGCATATAAACAAAACGTTTTTCTTTGGCATGCCCACTCCTTATCAATGCTTTTTATCTCTGCGTATCCCTGCGAATCCCTATAGAGAGCTTTCTTACATGCAAGCTTTACAGCATATAACGTTCCCGCTTAAAGCATTACGCTTGCGTTTTATTCGTTCCAAGAATCGAATTGATAATGGCGGAAACAATACTGATGACTATGGATGCCAGAAAAGCACTTCCAAAATTATCGATAAGAAAACCAATCTGGAAAATACCATTAGCAAGCCATGCAGCCACATAAAGCAAAAGGGTATTTATAACGAGATAGAACAACCCTAACGTCAACACAGAAATAGGAATACTCAGTATTTGCAAAAATGGTTTGAGCGAAATATTAATGAGTGACAAAAAGAGAGCGAAAATAACGATTGCAATCCAGGCAGAATCGCCACCAATAATTTCAATACCAGGCACAATCCATACTCCAACACCAACAGCAATTGCTGTCACTACCCACCGAATTATGAAACCCAAAACACCCTCCCTTCCTCGTTTGAGGACTCAGGCACCTTCACCATATAAAACACACGACCGCACCAGAGAGCTTTGCGGTCGTTTGATTCTAATCGGTTAAGTATTTGATATTTACTTTTCTTTCTTTCGAGCAATCGGATGGCGAATGATCGTTTTAAGCTTCTCCGGTTGTGTTCGCCTTGGATCAGAGAGGTATATTTCATGATGATGCCTCCCTTGCAGATGGCAATCATGCTCCACTGGCGTTATATCAAGCGCATAGCCCGATGCCTCAATGAAGTTGTCCATGCAAGCAATCGTGGAAGGCTCATCATCATACGAGCCGACATGCAGAATCTGCGCGCATAATCCCTCGGTAAAAGTAAGCAGTTCGGCTTTGGATGTATCGAGGTTCTTTTTCGACGCCGCTTCAGCTTTCGCCCAATCGAATTCTTCTTGCGTCACAAAGTCAGGCAAACGAATTGCCGAAACCCATTGAAAAGCGTCTTTGTTCGTAAAATCGATAGCGCCCGCATCTTTTTGCCACCAAAACCCTTCGAGTGGAGGCACCACGAAGTCGAAATAGCCCTCGATGCGGTGATCGCCCATTTTCGACATCTTTATCGTATAGGCAACGGCATACAAAACGGCAAGGGCGTCTTTGTAAGCGCCACCTTCGGCATTCGGATTGCCGCTGCCGCACACTGACACGAATGTCATGCGAGGGACGTCGACAATCTGCGGGGTGCGTTTTGGAGCATACAACTCCTTATATTCTTTTTTGAAATCGAATGCCATGGATTTACTTTTCGTCTCTTTCTCGCTGATTATTCGCTGGTTATTCGCTTGCTTCTTTTCGCCTGCTATTCGTCGATTACCATGATCGGGTCCTCGCGCGTGATGATGCGTTTTGCAAACACCGTTGCACCCAAGTGCTTTTCCGCCAATTGGGCAAGCTCATCAACAGCCTCTTCTAAATCATCTGCCCGCGACGGATCCACGCATTCGATAATGAGAAATGCTTTTTGGGAATTGTCGGTCAACGCAGTGCGGACACCGTCGCGCCAATTCCAGCAACGACATATTGCTCCGGCGTCATCGCGATAGCAAAGCTCGCCTTCAAGCGTCGGTTCGTCCTTCTCTTCGCCAAGTCCACGGAAAGCGTCGCCGCCATCGGTGATGCCCAAACGAATATCGCCTTCCATGGCGTCGATGTCTTCTCCACCTACCGGCAATGCGTATTTGAGCGAGATGATATTGTAGGCATCTACCGACGGCGTGATTGAGCCCACCGGGTTGCCTTTCAAAACGCGCTTGAGCAGGTTCTCAACCGAGCAGCGCGCTCCCTTTTTCGTCTTGAACTTTTTATATGCATCGCGCCACACCGCCACTACTTCATTTTCTGAAATGGTATTCGAGTTCAGGTGGCGGTCTGCTGCATCATTGGCTTCATTCAGAAGCATGCATAACGCTTTCGCGTCTTCTTCGCTCACGCCAGATTCTGGAGTCATTCCATGAATGACAACGATTCCGATACGGGCATCAGGAAAAAGCTCCCAAAACGAGTCTTCTGTCACGAACTGTTTCATGACTGCCTCCTTAGATCAAGTGCTATCACTATCTTATAGCAAGCATTTCGGGAGAATACAACGTCTTTCCAACACCCAAGCGCTCTCATCGCGCAAAACACGCTTGCTCTCTATAATTTCCTCTCAAGCCTTAAACAAGGAAATGGGAAAGGTTATGGCGAAGGCTCCGGAGGAACAAGAGACAAAAAAGCAGCGGCTTTTCAGCGATATCTCGGTGACGCAAGTGGTCGCAACAGCTCTTGCGTCGGTAACATCGGTGCTGCTGGCCTCTTATATCGGCATTGCCGGCTCTCTCATTGGTGTTGCCGTGGCATCCATTGTGTCGACTTTGGCCGCATCGCTCTATAAACGATTTATTGCCGTATCGACTGACAAGTTGAAAAAGCTTCCTGTTATCACGTCGCCCGATAAAACAATCGCCGATATTCTGCCAGGTCATCACGCAGAACACCATAAGGCGGCAGAGATTTACTCTGATACGCAAGATAAAAAGACAACTGGTGCGGCAACGGCTGCTCATGAAAGCACGCATGGAGTTCGCGAAAATGCGGCGGAGATCTCAAAGGATGCATTAGCGCCTTCCGAGAAAGCGGCGAAGCCTTCTGAAAAGGAAGCAGAAACCTCTAATAATGGATCAAAAACCTCTGAGAAAGCGGCAGAAACCCATGAAACTGATACCCATAAGAGCGCACCTGCTCCAGACCAAACCGATGATCATGAAAGCATAGCTGCCGCCCATCAAAAGCGGATCATTCACGGCCTTGTTGCCGTTTGCATCATTTCCGCCCTTTTAGCCGCAGCCATTTCTGCTGCTGTCATCTTCTTTGCCACTTCTGGCGAAGGTATCGGCACGAAGCCCGAACCGGTCTCTTTCGGCTCGCATGCTGTCTCTCAACAGGACAACCATGACTCTTCTGCTCCTGCAAACGATCAGTCTTCAAGCGCAGGAGATGTCTCTTCGAGTTCTTCGAGCTCATCTTCTGCCTCATCGTCTTCTTCTGCATCTTCATCGAGCGATGCTTCGTCCTCCTCTTCAAGCAGCGACACGTCTGATCCGGATAGTTCAAGCGCAAGCTCTTCTGCCTCTTCATCAGGGGATATTCCCTCGTCATCTGCAGAAGAATCTGCGCCGTAAAGCACCTACTGCTGGATCGTTTTAAGGAGCTTATGGGTAATTTTGCACAAAGAGTTTTTGCCGTAGTGAAGCGCATTCCTTCAGGAAAAGTCGCCACTTATGGTCAGGTTGCTCGCATGATCGGCGCGCCTCGTTCCGCACGCTATGTTGGTTATGCCTTACGGGCTAATCCAGCACCGGGCAGCGCGCCGGACTCAATTCCTTGCCACCGCGTTGTGTTTAAGGATGGCGCCGTGACTGACGGCTTTGCCTTCGGCGGCCCTGACATGCAGCGGCGCTTGCTTGAACGTGAAGGGGTTGGCTTCGATGACAAAGGCCGCGTTTTGATGGATGTCCATCAATGGAGTGGCGACGACGGCGTGCTTCCTGAAGGCATTGATTGGGAGCGCGAGTTTACCGAACATCCGCTTCATGACTGTGAAACCTGTTCGCATCCGCGTCCTGATTGTCCACGCTCAGAGAAGCGAGAATGAGGGGGCGTTATGAGTAAATACGACAAGCTGTGGGATTATGTTGCTCAAAGCGACAAAGACACACTTGAGCTTACCTTCGACGCTATCGAGCACATTGCCGGCGTGCCTCTTGACCACTCATTTCTGAACTACAAAAAGGAATTGCTTCCTTTTGGGTATGAGGTGGATCATATCTCTATGAAGAAGAAGTTTGTGCGCTTTAAGAAAACAAGCGGGCAAGATTGATGTTTGCAACATCGGCAGCTTGTTAGCGAAAAAGCCTGCGATAGGCGCATTGCGGTGGCAGGTAATACTTGGATGCTGCGCGCCTTAAAGTAACCCGCTTGCATTCTGGACAGACTTGAAACCGCTTGTCATAGACCTCGCAAAGCCCGGTGCCTTCGTTATAAAACTTACAAGGGGCGCTTAAATCCACATCCATACGACCGTCATCATAGACAGTCCGCTCAAAGCAACAGAGACCGCACCTTTCGCAAATGGATTCCCACGAACGGCGATGCTGTAGATAGATGCGAATGTTCTGGAAGAATTTCACGTATGCCTCATAAGGCGAAATGACGTACTACTTGGACCGTTTACTTTCCGAGCAGCTTCCGCATGTCATTTCGGATCGACTGCATTTGCACATCGAGTTGATTGGCGACTTCCGCCGTACCTCTCAGATCACTTCCAAGCTGTTCCAAAATGTGCTCGGGAATGTTTTTCTTATAACGAATCTTATGCTCAAGACTTGCCCAGAAATCCATCGCGATTGTGCGAAGTTGCACTTCAACTTTAACAAATCGCTTTCCCCTGGGAAGAAACACAGGTACTTCGACGATCATGTGCAAACTGCGATAGCCGTTTGGCTTTGGATGCTGAATGTAATCTTTGACGCCGAGCACCGTTATGTCGTCTTGATTGTTGACGCAGTTTGCGAGCAAATAAATGTCGTCGCGGAATGAGCAGACAACGCGGATCCCCGCCATGTCGTTGATATATTGCTCGATGGAGTCAAGCCTCAGCGGGTTTCCCTGCTTCACAAGCTTGTCGTAGATACTTTTGGGCTCTTTCAACCTTGTCTTTATGGACTCAATGGGGTTGTGGTCGTATTTCACCGAGAAGATCTCATTGAGCACGTCGAATTTGGTTTTGATTTCAAGCAGCGCGCTTTTGTAATAGGCGTTGAGTTCATGCCATTCGTCAGCGGTTGCTGAAATCATCTCGAAAAACGATTGCGGCGTACCAGATCCGTTTTCAAGCATAAAATGCTCAAGACGTCTCGCCTGCTGTAGATCCAATGTCGTGTTTATGTCCATCGAATACCTTCAGTTTGGACGTTTGCCGTGCCCATCTTGCGCACACTTTGCAAGAAGAGCACCTCACGTGGAGCCTCTATGGATTATATAAAATAATCTTTATATTGACGATTCCATCATAATCATTGTTTCGCGCCATGGCCGGCAAAAACCTGTGCAACTATAGAATCGAAACGAGGTGAATTGTGGTGGAAAGTCCTCTGAAACAGGCAGCTGGTGTGGCATATCGCCTTTGGAATAAGCAAGCGTTTTCGGGTGATCAAGGTGCGTCTCGCGCTGATGAGTTATCGGTGCCTTCTTGCTGTATCTACTTCGTCGATTTCGAGCCGATCCCTTATCAAGTAGCCGAAGCCGCTCGACATATTCCCTGTCCCGTCATCAGCATCTATGTGCAGAATTGGGACGACGACAACACGCCATGGCCAGCTCCTGGTCTCTATAAAGGTGATGCGCCTTTTAAAGGCCTGGCAGCCGAGACGCTCAAGCGCTTCCAGCAGGCCATTCCTGAGATAGAAAAAGCGGAAAACTTTGCTATCGCGCATCGCGCTCTTGCTGGTTATTCCCTTGCCGGGCTGTTTGCAGCGTGGGCATTTCTCAATAGTCAGACATTTGGCAGTGTTGCCAGCATGTCTGGATCGCTTTGGTATCCCGGCTGGATTGATTACCTGAATGGCCTTGCAAAAGATCCACCTTGCTTGAAAGGTAGGTTCGCATTTCTCTCTATAGGGTCAAAGGAGCGTCGTGCGCTTCCGGATATTTTGCACACTGTTCAAGACAATACCCTTTTCACAGCTGAGAAGCTTGAAGCGTGGGGAGCGCAGGTGGACTACAAGATTGGACCGGGCGCGCATACTGATCATGGTCTTGAACGCCTTGAGCAAGGTTTTCACGCACTTGAGCAATATATGAGAACGTTGCGCTAAAGCATGAGAGGTTTGCGCTAAAGCATGGTAGGTTCGCTTTAAATCATGGGTTTGTATTCCAGCGACATGACATTTCTCAATGTTGGCCATGCTCTTATGGCAGCGTGCGCAGCATGCTATCTTGCATGGTGGATCATTTTCTTTCGCCCGAATATACCAAAAGTACAAGGTCCGCTGTACGGCATTGGCGTTGGATGCATTATCTGTGCAGCACTCTGTGGGATCCTTGGTGCCATCTTCATTGTTGTTGGTTCGCAGAAAATCGGTGCGCAAGCATCGCACCTGTCAGGATGGCCCTTTGTCCTAGGCGCCGTTGTTCTCTATTTCTTGTTGGCCTTCGTGACGAAAAGATTGTTTCATCGCCCCATCACTACGGAGCTCGTTTTATTCGTTGCATGGACTGCTCTTGAGCTGTATTGCCTCTATGTTCTTGCAGCAACGTCTTCAATAGGCATTGAAAAAACCGTAGTGCTGGTCATTGCCGTCTGCGTCCTTTTCGTCTTTATGCTCATAACGTATATTCTCTATTACCGCCTTGGCCCGCTTCCTTCCTTTATCGATGGTGCCCTCCCTCTTTTGAGCGTGGCCATCTATTCGCTTTCCTTCCTCGCCGCTCTCTAACCCGAGTGGGACAACGGGGACGTAGCTTATTGTCCCGTTTTTCATTTGCTATCGCGCTTGAGGCGAAACAAAGTGGGACAACGGGGACGTAGCTTATTGTCCCGATCTACTAACTCGAGACTTAGATCGGGACAATAAGCTACGTCCCCGTTGTCCCACTTTCCCTGTCGTCTCACTCGATTGCTCTTTACTCAAAACGGGACAATAAGCTACGTCCCCGTTGTCCCGCTCGGTGAGAGTTGACAGTGTATATAACTGTGTATATAGTGTACTTGTAGCGTATATACACTATTGTTCGAAAAGGGACGCCTTTCTCGGACAGCAAGCCGTGGCAAAGAGTCATTCTTTGCCATGCATGAAAGAACAACATTGGAAATACTTATATCGAATACGAGCGCATCACCCATATATGAGCAGATCACCCAACAGATCAAAGACGAGATTCTGTCGGGCAAACTAACTGAAGGCACCCTTCTCCCCTCGATTCGTTCTTTGGCAAATGACCTCCATGTCAGCGTGATCACTACCAAGCGAGCCTACACGGACTTGGAGAACGCCGGCTTTATTACGAGCGTCCAAGGCAAAGGCACCTTCGTTTCGGGCGGAAACTTGGAGATGCTTCGCGAAGAGCGCCTGCGCGCCATAGAAACCTCGCTTGTCGAAACCATCGAGGAGGCAAAAGCAGCTGGCATCTCCCAGCAGGAACTTCGCGAAATGTTTGAACTGCTTCTGGATGAGTAGCGCCCGGAAAGGCAACACATGGAACCACTGTTAGAAGTAAAGGGGCTTTCCAAACGCTACGATGACTTCACTTTAGAAAACGTCTCTTTTGCCGTCGAGCCGGGATACGTCGTTGGGCTCATTGGTTCTAATGGCGCTGGTAAAACGACCATTTTGAAGTCAATTCTCGGACTTATCACCCCTGATTCAGGCACAATCCAGCTCTTCGGACAACGCCTTGAAGAATCAAATGCGGCAGCGCTGAAAGAGCGTATTGGAACCGTCTTTGATACGTGCGCCTTTTTGGACACTATGAAAATCCGCGACGTTGGATCCCTTGGCAAAGCAGCGTATACATCATGGGATGAAACGCTTTTCAACACGCTTTGCGATCACTTTAACTTAGAGCAGAAAAAGTATGTCAAAGGGCTTTCGCGCGGTATGGGCATGAAGCTGTCGCTTGCTTTTGCCCTGTCCCACCATCCAGATCTTCTGATTTTAGACGAAACCACCGCAGGACTTGACCCTATTGCGCGCGATGAAGTGCTCGACATCCTTCGCGGTTTTATGGAAGATGAATCTCATGCCATCCTTATGGCCACTCACATCACTACCGATCTTGAGAAGATAGCCGACCAGATCATCTGTATCGATAGCGGCCACATCATATTTGCACTCGCAAAAGATGCCATTTGCGATGAGGCTGGCATTGCTCATTGCCGTACGGCTGATATCGAATTGCTGACCCAAAGTCCGCTCACTGAACAAGCAGCCATCAAAGTGCTCAAACAAGGAATGGGCATTGATGTTCTTGTGCCCGACCGCGTCAGTTTCGCGCATGCCTTCCCCGCTCTTGCCCTTGAACGTGCAAGCATCGAAGACTATATGACCATCACGTTGAAGGGAGAATCCTTATGAAAGCTATGATCTTTTCGGATCTCATCACTTCGAAGAATTCCTTTGTCCAGCTATTTTGCATCACAGGATTGGTGTCAATCTTCATTGCTTGGATGACCGAGACTCTTGTAGCCATAACAGGTTGTATGGCCGCTATGATCCCCTTCATGTTTTTGTTCAGCATTTGTGCCTACGACGAGCAGCACGGATGGGAGCAATTCCGATTAACGCTACCCATGTCGCGCAAGCAAGTTGCGCTGGGACGTTATGCGAGCATGGGCATTATCACGCTTTGTTCGCTTGTTTCAGCCATTGTTTTGAGCGTTGTCGTAGGCCTTGTTATCCAATTCTGTTTGCCTAACATGGCACAGGATTTGAAATTATCGGAATGGGGCATCACGCCTATTTTGAGTGCTGGTCTTGGCGCTCAAGCCATTGTGCTCATTGCGGCTGCGATAACCCTTCCCCTCATCTTGCGCTATGGCATGACTAAGGGCATCCGCTTTATTCCTATCATTCTTGTCTTAGCCCTCTCGCTCGGTGTCGGCTTCCTTGGAAATCAGGAAGAAGCGTTGAGCCTTATGACTCTTTTTGGCGGCGGATTGAATATGGTAGTTACGCTCCTTGCCCTTCTATTTGTCATTGCGGTGATTTTGTTCGTGATAAGCGCGTTTGTATCAGCGCACCTCTATCGCAAACGCGAACTGTAAGTCGCAGTAACCTTATACCTCTTCCTTGCTCACCGCCCAAATCGGGACAACGGGGACGTAGCCTATTGTCCCGTTTTGGGGTTGTTCTGTGCCTATTCGAGGCGTAGAGCTTCAATAACGTTATCTTTTTGGCAGCGATGAAGTCCGTAGAGCACGCTTACGACCATAACGATCACCACAACTCCGCAGCCGAGTCCTAAGGATGCCCACGGCAGACTAAAGGAAACGCCGGTCATCGAGATATTGAGTGCGAGATAGAGCAGGTACGAAACAATGATCGAAATGACAATACCCGGTATAAGCCCTCGCAAGCTGTAGCTAATGCATTCGCATCCGATCATTGAGCGGAACTGACGGGCATCCATGCCCACCGATTCGAAAACGGCAAATTCACGTCTGCGGAGAACAAGTCCATTCGTCACCGTATTGAACACATTCGCAAGTGCGATAAGCGTAAGAATGAGTGCAAAAAGGAAGCAGAACAGATTGACCACCGTGACCAGCATGTTTCTCGAGCGCTCTTGCGCCTCATTATCCACTACTTGGTTGTAGTAGACGTCATAGCCTTCATTTTCAAATTGATTCGCTATCTCCTGCATGGAGGTAACAGCCGTTTCGGGGTTTTCCGCATCGAATGCCGCCGTAAACAAAGAGCTTTGCGAAGCGAGGCCAAGAGACAATGTTTCTTCTGCGCTGAAAGGAATAATGATCGAGACACCGCTCGTTGATGCAGCACCGGCAGGTCGTGATTCTGCAAGGCCGACTACCTTGATAGGCGTACAGACAAGCTCATCGAAAGCAACGTCGCGCTCTGAGTAGTCATTGCTCTCGATAAGAACGAACTTTACTTGTTCGCGCTCTTCTTCGTCCTGACCATATGAGATCAAAGACGGCACAAC
>CAYPKC010000027.1:0-3260 GCA_964411215.1 uncultured Eggerthellaceae bacterium
AGAGCTTGTCACCATTGCTGATTACGACCAGGCCTTCATGCAGCTTGAGAGCGGCATGGTTGACGCTGTTGTGTGCGACAAATGCATCGCAAGTGTTCAGTTTGATGCCAAGCCAAACGTATTCGAGCAGGTTGGTGACGAGCTCAACAGCGAGCACTTCGGCGTTGGATTCGCCCTGGGGCAGGCAGAAATTGCCGAGATGGTCAACAAGACGCTCAAAGAGATGTACGACGATGGTACCGTTGCAACCATCGCAGAGAAGTACCCGACGATCAACATTGATAACTGGCTGATCAAATAGCACGTTGCACCTTATGGCTGATAAGCCATAACAAACGTATGCCCACAGAGTGAAGAGAACGACAACTTCTCAGGTGGGGGAGGAATAAGCAGGGCTTTGGCGATCAATGCACGAGGGGGTGCGATTGTCAAAGCCCTGCAAGCGTCTTTGATGACGTGATATCAAGGTTTTGTGTGATCTCTTGGAGAACAAGAGACACAGCGTTGAGGGAGCACATTTTGGAATTTGGCGTCATGATGACGGCTCTCGGGAGCGGATTGGTCTTCACCATGGAGATCTTTGTGATTACGCTCGTGGGCTCGTTGCCCTTAGGAGTCGTGATTGCCCTTGCCCGCATGAGTCGTTTCAAGCCGCTCGCACTTCTTGCGAAGTTCTATATTTCAATTTTGCGCGGAACGCCTCTCATGCTTCAGCTTATGGCTATTATGTTCTGCCCGTATTACCTCTTCGGATTGCAGATGGGAAGCGATTGGAAATACTGGGCATGTTCGATCGGCTTCATCTTGAACTATGCGGCCTATTTCGGAGAGATCTATCGCTCCGGCATCCAGTCGATTCCCAAAGGCCAATACGAGGCCGCCAATGTGCTCGGTTATACGCGCGGGCAGACCTTCATGAAGATCGTGCTGCCACAAGTTATCAAACGCATTATGCCTGCGATGGGAAATGAGATTATCACGCTTGTCAAAGATACGTCTTTGGCTTTTGTGCTTGCGATTCCAGAGATGTTCTCTGTTGCAAAAGCTATTTCAGCGCGCGAAGTGAGCATGCTGCCCTTCGCCATCGCAGCGCTTCTCTACTGGGTCATCTGCCTTGTTATTGAATTTGCGATTGGCAAGGTAGAAAAGCGACTGAATTATTACCACACCTAGGAGCCGATTATGTCTGAAGTTGTTTCGCTTGAGCACGCGAGAAAAAGTTTCGGTTCCGCCGAGGTTTTAAAAGACATATCCCTGACCGTCAATCAAGGCGATGTGCTTGCCATTATCGGTCCGTCGGGTGGCGGCAAATCAACCCTTCTGCGATGCATGACGCTTCTTGAAACGCTTGATTCGGGAAATTTGTCCTATGGCGATCTTGTTGTCTCACAGAACAATGCGGCCGGTCAAGCAGTCTATGGCAGCAAAGAGGTGCTCAAAGAGGCCAAGACGCGCTTTGGGCTTGTGTTTCAGAATTTCAATTTGTTTCCGCACTACAGCGTTATCAAAAACATTATCGATCCTTTGATTGCGGTCCAGCGCATGGATAAGGAAGAGGCGCAGGCAAAGGGCATGGCGCTCATTAAGAAGATGGGGCTTTCGGGCAAAGAGAATATGGTTCCGTGCGAGCTTTCCGGCGGCCAACAGCAACGCGTCGCTATTGCGCGCGCCCTTGCCATGAATCCGCAAGTGCTGTTTTTCGATGAGCCAACCAGTGCGCTTGACCCTGAGCTCACGCGCGAGGTTTTGAAAGTCATACGGGAGCTTGCGGCAGAGCGCATGACCATGGTCATTGTGACGCACGAGATGTCTTTTGCCCGCGATGTTGCCGATCATCTCATTTTTATGGATCAAGGATGCGTGGTAGAGTCAGGCCGCGCGGTCGACGTGATCAATGATCCCCAACATGAGCGCACGCGTGCGTTTTTGGTCAATTACCAGCAATAAGCATCAAAGCATATTCCGCACGTGCCGCGTGGCATGAGACGATGAATATCACCTCTCGTTCTTTGCGGGAAGGGCGGATACAATCCATCTATGACGTTTGTTGAACATATCGGGCGCACGGCAGCGTTTTCGTTCTCAGAAGAGGTTACGTATCAATCTCCCTATGACGAAAGCCAATGCGATCAGGTAGTTGCTTTGTGCGAGCGTACCTTCGGCGCCCACTTCACTGACAATCCAAGCGTGCGCCTTGATGCCATTGAACATGTGCCAGATGGAAAGACCACCTTGCGGCTTACCCCTGTCGGCTTTTTCGGCTTTTTAACAACGCATTATGCGTGGCTCAACCGCGAAACACTTCTCGCACAGGCCACTGACCAAGAAAAGCGCGCTTTGTACGCCTTTTTTGACAGGCTTGAGGCAGATGGCATTCCTCACGATATCGAAAGCATCCTTCAGCGTCCCTATCTTGCAAATATGCTTGCCATCTCTTGTTTGGTGCGCGATGAAGAGGGACGCGCCCTTCTTGTGGTGCGGAACAAAAGCGTCGGCATCAGCAGCGGCTTTGTCTCCGTGAGTGCAACGGGCGTGATCGAGCGCGAAGATCTTGTCTGCGGCATGCGCATGATGAGCGATCCGGTGCGCGCTTGTGCGCAGCGCGAAGTCTTCGAAGAGCTCGGTATTAAAGTTCCCCTTCAGGATTTCGAACTTGTCGCCGTTGTCTGTGGCGAAGAGAAGCTGCAGCCAGTCGCTCTGGTGAACGCGAAGGTCAAAGATATCGCGCGCTTGACAGAAACGATTCAGGCAAACCCCGGGTTTGCTTCTGAAAATACCTCTCTTCTTATATGCGATGCGCACGAGATAGGGGCGTTGCTTGCCTCTCCAGACGTGCAGATAACGGAAGCGGGCAGAGCGCATCTGGCGCTTTAGGAGCGCGCCCTCTTTTGAGGGTTTCGTGCGCTTCTTTAGTTATTTGGAGCATCCACCTCTCAATTCTTGCAATGCAAGAAATGGCCGTGATAGTCTACACAAGTTGTTTGTTCTTAACCCGAGAAAGCTATACCAGGGGGATCTATGTTTTGCACTCATTGCGGCAGTGAGATAGAAGATGGCATCGAGTTTTGCACCCAGTGCGGTCAGGCTGTTGAAGATGCGGCTTCAAAAACGGCAGCACAGCCAACAGCGAAGCCAACCGTGAAGCCGGCAGAGAAGTCGGCAGCAAAGACACCGGTACATCCAACCGTAAAGCCGGCGGCGAAGCCGGCAGAGGTAAGCGCGGTTGACGAACCTCAGCGCAACAAGCCCGTCATTATTGC
>CAYPKC010000027.1:3270-11090 GCA_964411215.1 uncultured Eggerthellaceae bacterium
GGTTATCGCCATGGTTGCCGTTTTTCTCGTGACGTCACTCAATGGCGGCTTTTCGTTCTCGGGAGGTGCTGATCCAGGCAGCGAATCAGTTATGCAGCGCGGCTCTGGCACAAAACCTGTGATCGTAAAAACGAAATCAGGGGCAGAGGTAAAGACGTTCGTGAGACCATCCATCATCAAGCTCCCTGAAGGACAAGACACGGTATCCCTTGCACCGGCGCTCGCTACCTATTACCAGCAAGCAGGCTATAATGGACAAGGCGGCACCGCTTCCGCACCGCAGAATGCGGGCTCCGGGCAATCCGCAACGAATAGCCAACAGCAAGGTGGTACGGGAGATGCTCAAGGCCAAGGGTCTACGCAAGACCAAGGTACAAGCGGAGATGCCCAAGATCAAACTCCCTCGCAAGATCAGGGTGGCACGTATGTCGCTGCCGAAAAGCAGACGAATCCCTATGGCACCATCGAGTCTTACTCGACCGATGCAAATCTCAGCAACGTCGTCAACGCTGATGATTTCTATATCGATGACGCAACGAAATCACTCATCGCTGAAAACAATTTTGCCGTGAATACGAATGGGGCAGATTCGGAGTTTTTCGATCTGTATGAATCGAATCGTTATGCGGTGCTCGCAAGTTTTGTCACGGTCGACTCCATGATGCATACCTATCACCTCTACTTCAGCCACCTGTTGAAGAATACCGAGAAAGGCTATTTGACCGACCAGCTCTTAACGACAAGCAAGAAACTGCTTGAAGAATCTATTGCACAACAAGCCGCCCTTGCCGGAACGGAGTGGGAGACAGCAGCAACACGCAATGTGACCTTCTTTGCCGTTGCCTGCAGGCTTTTGGATCCTGCAACGGAAGTGCCTGCTGATGTGGCAACCACGGTAGATAATGAAGTCGCCAAGATCAACAGCGCGGCTTCCAGGGCAGATTGTGCCCTGTTAGAAGGAACATCCTTTAATCAAGAAGACTACACGCAATACAAGCCGCGTGGATATTATGAAGGCGACGAGGCGCTTGAGCGCTATTTCCGCGCCATGATGTGGTACGGACGCATCAATTTTGCGCAAGCCGATGACGATCTGAATCGCAGCGCGCTTCTGATGAACTTAGCGCTCGATGGCGGAACCCACGGCACCGTCAATCCTGAGTGGGAATCGATCTACACCATCACCAGCTTCTTTGCAGGCGCGAGCGATGATTGCACATATTACGAATACTACCCGCTCATTCAAGCCGCCTATGGCAACGATGTTACGGTGGATAGCCTTGCCGGAAACGAAGAGGGCTGGGAGACGTTTAAAGACCTTACCTCCAAGATCGAAGCACCAAAGATCAGCTCGGTGATTGTCGAGGAAGAAGGAGATGTCACCGACGACTCCATTAAGGGCTTCCGTATGATGGGACAGCGCTTCTCCCTTGATGAAGCGGTGTATCAGCAGCTCGTCTACGACAATGTTGGTGATCGCCTGCTTCCCTCGACCCTTGATGTGCCGGCAGCGTTTGGATCCGATGAGGCGCTTGAGATTCTTGAAGAGCGCAACGAAACGGCTTATCCAGGATATGCCGAGCAAATGGAAAGCGTCAGAACCGACATTGCTAACGCTGATCCGTCGCTCTGGTCGGCAAGCCTCTATAGCCAGTGGCTCTATACCTTGAATCCGCTTTTGGTAAGCAAAGATTCAACGTATCCCTCGTTTATGGCAAACGATATATGGGATCGCAAGAACCTTCAGTCTTACCTGGGAAGCTATACCGAGCTCAAGCATGATACCGTGCTGTACAGCAAGCAAATCTTAGCTGAAATGGGTGGCGGCGAGATCACGCAAGACGATCGCGGTTATGTCGAGCCAGAACCTGAGCTCTATGCAAGGCTTGCTGCCTTGTCTGCAAGCACGGCAGAAGGGCTTGAGAAGTATGGCGTGATCAACGACGCCGACAAGGCAAATCTCAAGAAGCTTGAGCAGTTGGCCAAGCAATTGGAGGCCATCTCGATCAAAGAGCTGAAAGGCGAGACGCTTTCCTCTGAAGAATATGATTTGATCCGCTCCTATGGAGGCCAGCTCGAGCATTTCTGGGACGAGGTCAATCCTAATGTTCAAGAGAGCGCGACGAAATCAGATGTGTCGCCTTCGGCCGTGGTGGTCGATATCGCAACCAACGGTACTGAGGGCACCGTTTTAGAGACGGCTACCGGAAGGATTAATCCGATCTATGTCGTGGTGCCGATCGATGGCGAGCTTCATCTGTGCAAAGGCGGCGTGTGGTCGTATTACGAGTTCGAGCAACCTATGACAGATCGGTTGACTGACTCTGAATGGCGTGCCGCCTTAGGCATTGGCAATGCGGGCGCTCCGACGGGTTACAGCAAGCCCGAAATGGTGGAATGGGTTGACGACTTCACCATTGAGATGAACTAGAAGCATGCGGCATCGGTGGCCTTGCGCGCAATGGGCATAAAGGCAGCGCATCTTGCGGGTGCAATCTGCGCTGCTTTAGTGTTGACCGTCTTGTGCGGAGTTGCTATCCACGTAAATAAGGTATCAGGCTGGACTATCCCTGAGTGGGTGACGTGGCATGACCGCGAATATGCCGCTGATCTTGACGGCGACGGCGCCTTCGAAACGCTTAGCCTAAACAACCGCAACGTGTCGGTCTATGAAGATGGCACACTTGTGTGCACGTTGCCTGATCAGTGGCTCACCTCAGATGTCTGTATCTACGATATCGACGGCGATGGCCGCCAAGAAGTCATCACCCTTACCTGGAAGCGCGGAAGTTTCGGGTATGCGCGGCCGTTTTGGATCGAAGAAGACACCCAGGCTTTCACCCAGCATGTCTTCATCTTCAATTTCGAGCATGACAAACTCAGCCATACCTGGCTCTCCTCTGACGTGCGTATTGACATTGCGGACATAACGATCGATTCCTATGGGCGGCTGCATCTTGCTGACCCCGAAGGCGGCGAAGAAGTGTGCGAGTGGCAGGAATGGGGTCTCACGTACCTGAGCGATACGACACCGTCGCTTCGAGAAGAGGCAGTGTCATCCGCTACGCTGCTCTTTGCGGGAGATGCCATCATCCATGAAGGGATGCTTCGAAACGTGCAGGGGATGCAAAATGCGGATGCGGTTAAGGCGTTTGAAGCGTCGTATGATTCTGTGTCAAAGCGCATAGAGGCAGCCGATCTTGCGGTGGTGAACCAAGAGGCACCTCTTGTAGAAGACGCACATGAGGCACAAGGAGCATTTCCAACGTTCCGTGCGCCCAAAGCATCGGCACAAGCGCTTGCCGAGGCGGGCTTCGATGTGTTTGCGCTCGCAAACAACCATATTGCCGATGCGGGAGCAGAAGGCATTGCGGCAACCGTCGATATGCTGACCGGAGAAGACATCGGAGTTGAGGTGGTGGGGGTAAACCCGCCAGCGCGCAATCGCAACGAGCCTAGCATCTTTGAAGTCAATGGCATATCTATCGGGATTGCAAATTACACCTATGGCCTCAATGGACACGAAGAAGATGCGCCGCAGGAGGCAGGTGATATGCGTGCTCTCGTGAATGTGATTGACGATCATCAGGCGCTCATAGAAGAGATACGGGCCCTTGATGAGCAGACCGATTTCACGGTGTGCTACCTGCATGTTGGCGAAGAATACGCGAAAGCTCCCGATGAAGAAGTGGAAACGCTCGTGAGAGAAGTCGTTTCAGCGGGGGCAGATCTTGTGGTGTGCGGCCACGCGCATGTCGTGCAAAGAACGGAGACTATTACTGTTGAAGGCGGCAACACTGCCACCGTCTGCTATGGTCTCGGAAACCTGATATCGAATTCCCCGTATGCAGAAACTGCGCTGGGCGCTTTGCTTGAAGTCGTGATCGAAAAGCCGAAAGACCAACAGGCAACCTCGGAAACCTATATCGGACCTTCGCGCCTTTCCTCTTCCGCGAACACTTCAGAAGGCCTCGCCACTGAGCGAGAACAGAGTGCGCCGGTCTCAAGTGAGCCGACGGACAACGCCGTTTCCGACACGGCTCAGATCGCGGCCTGCCGAGTCATTCCGACGGTATGCCATTTTGGGGAAGGAGCAACAGAAGTCATGCTGCTTGAACAGTATTCAGACGAGATGTCAGCGAAGCATCTGTTAAACTATCACGAGCCAGGCAGCCTTTCTCTGGCATCGCTTCTCGAACAATGGCGCAAGACATTTTCGATGCGCGAAGAGTAGTACAGCACGTGTTGTACACCATCTGGTGTATTTCCGTTATCAAAATATGATGCCCCTTGATTGTGGGCCATCGATCGTTTTTTGCATGGTAGAGTCTCCGATAACACGAAAGGAGATTCGGTTCCATGAACGAAGAAATGAACAACAATTCTCATCTTTCTCAGAACCCCTCGTCACATGAAGGGGACCCTATCCCCGGCACGCAACCTTTGCATGCGCAGCCTCAAAGTGCTGCTCCAGGAACCTCGCCTGAACAACACACGGCGCCGGGTACGCCAGAGGCGCAAGCGCAACCGACGTATGCGCAGGCAAGCTATATCGAGCCTTCTTCGCAACCGACGCAACGCTACGATGCGTATTATGCGACGGGCAACCAAAGCACCCAGCACGAAAGCGCATCCGCTCCTGGCTATGACACGGCTTATCAGTACGGAACGTCTGGCTATGCTGCACCAGAAGAACAGCCGAGTGTTTCTTATGCGCAGCCTGTTTCGAACTATGGAGGCGCGGGTGCGGCTTTTGTGGCAAAGGTCAAGGGCACCTCAGGCGGCAAAACCTTTTTGATCGCGTTTGCAGGCGCGCTGGTTGCCTGTGTGCTTGCGATTGGCGTCTCGCTTGGCTTTGGCCTCATCGGTGGTTCCAACACCAAGGTCAACCTGGGTTCGTCAGAGTCTTCCGCCATTCAAGCAAACGAGACCGATGCCACCCTTGCCGAGGCGGTCGCCGATAAGTGCTTAGCTTCAGTTGCCTCCATTGAGGTATACGGAACGCAAGCAGCCTCATCGGGCAATTCGCTGTTCGATTTCCTCTATGGCCAGCAGCAGAATAACGGCACACTGCAGCAAATCGGCATGGGATCAGGCGTGGTCTTGTCTGAAGACGGCTATATCATCACCAACAATCACGTGATTTCGAACGGCACTGAGTTCAAAGTGATTGTCGAAGGCGAAACCTATAGCGCTGATCTTGTCGGAAAAGATGCAAGTTCAGATATCGCCGTTCTTAAGGTGAAAGACGGAAGTGGATTCAAGACCATCACGTTCGGTGATTCGGATAACATCAGGATTGGTGAATGGGTCATGTCGATTGGATCTCCGTTTGGCCTTGAGCAATCGGTTGCGACTGGCATTGTTTCTGCTACCAGCCGCTCTCAGATTATGGATGCGCAGTCTTCTTTGCAGCAAGGCGGCAGTGGTGAGACCACTATTTATCCGAATATGATACAAACCGATGCTGCTATCAACCCCGGCAATTCTGGTGGTGCCTTAGTGAATGAAAACGGCGAGCTCATCGGCATTAACACCCTTATTACGTCGTACTCCGGCAACTATTCGGGCGTTGGCTTCGCCATCCCTTCGAATTACGCCATCAGCATTGCGCAGTCCATCATTGAAGGCAAAGAGCCCTCGTATGCTCAAATCGGTATTACCATGACGACGGTCAATGAGCAGAATGCACGCCTGTATGGATTCAACACCAATTCAGGCGCCTACATCTCAGGCATTGTCGATGATTCCCCGGCTTCACGCGCTGACCTTAAAGTAGGCGATATCATCGTTGCGTTCGACGGCGAAAAAGTTGCTTCGGCAAGCGATGTCATGCTTGATGTCCGCACGAAGCATCCGGGTGATAAAGTCACGCTGACCATTGATCGTGGCGGAGAGAGGATCGACGTGGAGCTCACGTTGGGCGAATCGCAATCCAAAACGCCGACCACGAGCCAAAACAGCAACAATGGCAACAGTAGCAGCAACCCCTACGGTTTATTCAGCCAGTAATACAGAAGAGGAGTGCTTGCAAGGCAGGTCACTACGCACAGGCTGGTGAGCCACAAAAGCAGCCGTGAAAGCAAGAGGTACGCACGGAGCGCAGATTCGCAAGCGGACTTCCAGGGCGTAAAAGCCAATAAAAACTAAGAAGAGGAGAGGCCACAGGCAGTTGGTCTCTCCTTTTTTGTTAATATTGTTAAAATGCATAGCCAGCGATCCAAGGGGGCCTTCATGGCTAATACATATAAGTACCAGCGTGTCCTGCTGAAGCTTTCAGGCGAAGCGCTTGCGGGTGATCAGGGATACGGCATCGATCCTAAAGTGGTAAACCGGCTGGCTGAAGAGATTGCAGACATCGTGAAAGATGGCGTTCAACTTGCCATTGTTGTCGGCGGTGGAAACATTTTCCGCGGCCTTGCGGGATCTGCCAATGGCATGGATCGCGCGCAAGCCGACTACATCGGCATGCTTGCCACCGTTATGAATGCGCTTGCCCTTCAAGATGCGTTTGAGCGCCATGGCGTTTTCTCCCGCGTGCAAAGCGCCATCACCATGCAAGAGATAAGCGAGCCCTACATCAGGCGCCGCGCCATCAGGCATTTGGAGAAGGGGCGCGTTGTCATATTGGCAGCTGGCACCGGCAATCCTTACTTCACAACGGATACGACCGCCGCGTTGCGTGCGTGCGAGCTTGACGTCGATTGTCTCATGAAAGCTACCAAGGTTGATGGCGTGTATGACTCCGATCCTCAAGTAAATGCTGATGCGCACAAATTCGACGAAATCTCTTACATGGAGGTCTTGCAGAAGGGCTTGAACGTGATGGATGCCACCGCAACATCCCTTTGCATGGACAACCAGGTTCCTATGATCGTGTTTGACCTCATGGGGCGCGGCAATATCAAGCGCGCGCTCATGGGTGAGCATATTGGCTCGACTATCAGCTAGCGAAGGGGAGGATGCAACATGCCAGATGTCGATGAGGTATTGATGAGCGCTGAAGAGCGCATGGAAAAGACTATTTCCTCCTTGGAGGATAATTTCGCATCGGTTCGTACGGGACGGGCAAATGCGATGGTGCTGAACCGCATTATGGTTGACTATTACGGAACCAAGACTCCGATAACGCAGATGGCAGGCATTAAAACCCCCGATGCCCATCTCCTCGTTATTGAGCCGTGGGATAAATCTTCTTTGAAAGAGATCGAGCGTGCCATTCTCGATAGCGATCTTGGCGTCACGCCCAATAGCGATGGTGCCGTGATACGCCTGCCCTTCCCGTCGTTGACCGAAGAGAGGCGTAAAGAGCTTGCAAAGCAGTGCCACACGCTTGCCGAAGAATCACGGGTCGCCATCAGGAATGCACGTCGTGATGCGAACAACGCGATTGAGAAGGCGCAGAAAAGCGATGCGCTTCCTGAAGACGAAGCACATCGGGCGGAAAACGACATACAGAAGCTCACCGACAGATTTATCGGTGAGATCGATAAGATTCTCAAGAAAAAAGAAGAAGAGCTCATGGAGGTTTAACGATCCAGAGGCTTTGTTTAAAGGATCGAAACCTGCAGTGTCATCTATCTAGTTGCTAGCATAGTGAACAAGCCACTCGAATATATATTCCCTGAGCCTCCACAAGGCTTAGATCCTTGGCTGCTTGATCCTGACCGCATTCCCGAGCATGTCGCTGTCATTATGGATGGCAACGGTCGCTGGGCAAAAAAGCGTGCCCTCAATCGCTTGCGCGGCCACAAGGCAGGCATTGAAGCCGTGCGCGAAACCATACGATGCACGTCAGACGTGGGCGTCAAATACCTGAC
>CAYPKC010000028.1:0-10938 GCA_964411215.1 uncultured Eggerthellaceae bacterium
GACGACGTCATCGCAGACATCCTCTCCTCAGAGCCCGATGCGCAAATCGCGGCCGACACACTTGTTGAAGCCGCCCTCTACAACGGCGGCACGGACAACATCACCGTCGTTGTCGCCGATGTGGAGGGCGTGGCAAAGGTCACGCACAAAGCGGTGCGCAAGGCCAAAGCAACGGCCATTGTGATCATCGCGCTCATGGTCGCGCTCATCGGCGGAAGCATTTTCGGATTCAGCTACCTTGTGAACAACTCTGCCTACCTGGGCGAACAGGACGGTAAAGTTGCCATTTATAAAGGCATTCCCGGCGAATTTTTAGGCATGCAGTTCAGCTCGCTTGAAGAAGTGAGCACGGTCACGCTCGATTCGCTCCAGCCCGGAATCGCAGCACGCGTGAAAGAGCAAGACATCAGGTGTGATTCGGTTCAAGCAGCCAAAGACTTAGTCAATGAATACAAAGCGGAGGCACTCAAGGATGACGCGCCGTAATGTAGAGCTGCTTCTTCTTTGCATCGCCGCACCGCTTGTCATTGTCATGTTCGCCATGATGGTGATCAATGGCGCCGGCACGGTTGAAGGTTTACAAACCATCAGCTTCAACACGCTGGGTGTTCCGATCTGCATTTTCGTCGCCTTCATCCTTGCGCATCTTGCCGTAAGAAAGTTCGCGCCAAACGCCGATCCCGCGCTTTTGCCCATCACCTTTGCGCTTTCGGGCATCGGCCTTGCCTTCGTCACGCGCCTGGCGCCCGACGCTGCGCCGCGCCAGCTCATCTGGCTCTTCCTAGGCATTGCGGTCATGGTTGTGCTGCTGATCGGCGTCCGCAAACTCGATAAGCTGTCAAATTTCAAATACACGCTCATGATCATCGGCGTGCTTCTGCTGCTCTCGCCCATGCTTCCGGTCATTGGCGAAGAAATCAACGGAAGTCGCTTGTGGCTGCACATCGGCATCTTCTCGTTCCAGCCGGGCGAACTTGCCAAAATCTGCATTGCCATTTTCCTTGCGGGATACCTCGCCCAAAACCGCGAAATGCTTTCGGTGTTCACGTGGGACGTCGGTCCCTTGCGGCTCCCAAGCCTTCCGACGCTTATTCCGCTGCTTGTGATGTGGGCGTTGGCCTTCCTCATCGTCGTATTGGAGAAGGATCTGGGCAGCGCGCTTGTGCTCTTCCTCATGTTCTTGGTCATGCTCTATGTGGCAACGGGCAAAAAGCTCTACGTCGTTGTCGGCATTGTACTTGCGGCCATTGCGGCCGTTTTGCTCTACCAGATGTTTGGGCACGTGCAGCAGCGTGTCGACATTTGGCTCGATCCGTTTGCGGAAGCGCAAAGTACAGGCTATCAGCTGGTGCAAGGCCTGTATTCAATTGCGGACGGCGACTTGTTCGGCGTTGGCATCGGGCGCGGCCTTGCCGACATGATCCCGTACGTCAGCAGCGACTTCATTTTTGCGGCCATCTGCGAAGAGGCGGGGCTTCTCGGCGCAGTGGGCGTGCTGCTTTTGTTCTTGCTGTTCGCCATCCGCGGCATCTTCACCGCGGCGCGCGCCAAGTCTGACTTCAGTTCCTTCCTTGCGGTTGGCGCTGTTTCCATTATCATTTTGCAGGCGTTCATTATCGTGGGTGGCGTGACGCGCCTCATTCCTCTGACGGGCATCACGCTTCCGTTCATCAGTCAAGGCGGCTCGTCTCTGCTCGTCGGCTTTATCGTGGTTGCGATTTTGCTGCGCGCCGGCGACGAAGGCACGGGGCGCAACACGGAGCTCTCTTCGACTGGCATGTCGATCCACAGCAACAGCGTGCTCGGGCGCGTGTCGCTTGGCAAGCGCCTGACCAACACGATGATCGTCTATTGCGTGATGTTCGCGCTGCTGGTGGCAAATCTGACGTACCTCATGGTCATCGACGCGAACAACATTAAGAACATGCCCGGCAACAATCATGTCATGATCAAGGAAGAGAACAGCGAGCGCGGCATTATCTCAACGTATGACGGCGTGGTGCTTGCCCAATCGGTCAAGCAAGACGACGGCACGTACAAACGCGAATATCCCGCGGGCGATCTGGCGTCGCATGTGGTGGGCTACTACTCGACCAAATATGGCACAAGCGGCATTGAAGCTTCCATGAACGACACGCTCAAAGGCGCGGAGAATTTTGCGAGCTGGACCGACGTGCTGAATTCCCTTGCCGGCGCGAGCATGCCAGGAAATGACGTCACGCTCACGCTCAATTCGAAGGTGCAAAAGGCGGCGCAAGATGCCATTGCGGGCTACAAAGGCGCCTGCGTTGTGATCGACCCGACAACGGGCGCGGTGCTCGCGATGGCCTCTTCGCCCACCTATGACGCCGCGAACTACAACGAAGTGTTGGAGTCCGCCAACGTTGGCAAGGCGAAAAAGGAAGGCACGTCGGAGCTGGTGAACCGCGCGACGCAGCTGTTGTATGCGCCGGGCTCTTCCTTCAAGACCGTCACGCTAACCGCCGCGCTCGAAGACGGCGTGTCCACGCTCGCGACCACCTACGACGCGCCCGCGGAAATGGACATCGGAGGCGGCGCCGTGCGCAATTCCGACGACAAAGGCTACGGCGAAGTCACGCTTGAGCGCGCGTTCGAAGTCTCGGCGAATACGGCGTTTGGCCAGGTGGGCGTGGAGCTTGGGGCGTCTCGCTTGGTCGAAGCCGCGAGCAGCTTCGGGTTCGGTAAGAGCTTCGACTTTGAACTTCCGCTTGCCACCTCCCTCATGCCTGATCCTGAAGAGATGACCACGTGGGAGACTGCGTGGGCGGCATCGGGCGTGCCGGTGGGCGAGCACGAAAGCCCCGCCGGTCCGCAAAGCACCGTGCTTGAAATGGCGCTTGTCGGATGCGGCATTGCCAACGAAGGCTCCATCCTTGAGCCGTATTTGGTGGAAGGCGTGTACAACCCGAACGGCTCGCGCAGCTTTGAAGCGACGCCGGGAAAACTCTGGCAAGCAACCTCTCCGCAGGTCGCCGAAGAAGTGCTTGAAGCGATGCGCGGGGTTGCGGCAAACGGCACGGCAACCGACGCTGCGATCAGAGGCGTGACGGTTGCGGGCAAGACGGGCACCGCCGAGCATGCGGACAAGCCTTCTGACAGTTGGTTTGTCGGCATAGCCGATGCCGATGGCGAGAAGAATGTCGTTATCGCCATCATGCTTGAGGAAGTGGGCAAAACGGCGCACGCTGCCGGCAAAGCCAAACCGGTTTTGCAGGCTGCGTTGAATTTGCAGTAGGCGTGTAGATTGCAAAACTGAAAGGTTTCAAGTTCGCATCGACCGGGTCGAATGGGGTATGATAAAGAATACCTTTGATTCGAACCACAAATGCACTATGAGAAGGGTATTACTATGGCTGGCTACGGACCTTTAACAGGACGTACTTTCAATAATCGCTATGAGCTTGGCGAGCGCATCGGCACCGGCGGAATGGCCGAAGTCTACACCGCACAAGATCTCGTTTTGGGGCGCATCGTAGCTGTCAAGGTCATGCTTCCGCAATATGCTTCTGATCCCGACTTCACCCGTCGTTTTCGCCAGGAAGCAGCCGCTGTTGCGAACCTACAAAGTCCCTATATCGTCAACGTCTATGACTGGGGCCACGAAGGCGACACGTACTTTATTGTTATGGAGTATGTGCGCGGGTCTGACCTGAAGACGGCCATTATCGAGCGCGGCGCCATTAACCAGCGCAAAGTTGCTGAAATCGGCTCGCAGGTTTGCCAGGCGCTGACCGTTGCGCATCAGCAAGACATCATTCACCGCGACATCAAGCCGCAAAATATCATGATCCAAACCGATGGCAACGTGAAGGTCATGGACTTTGGTATCGCGCGCGCGAAGAATTCCACGGCGCAGAAGACCGAAACGGTGCTCGGAACGGCGCACTACACGTCTCCCGAGCAGGCACAAGGACACGAGCTTACGGCAGCAAGCGATATCTATTCGCTCGGCATTGTTTTATATGAAGCGGCAACGGGAACGCTTCCGTTCGACGGACCGGATGCAGTCAGTGTTGCGCTCATGCAAGTGAAGGATTTCCCTCCGCGTCCGCGCGAAATCAATCCCGACATCAGCCCCGAGTTCGAGGCGATCATTCTGACGGCGATGGAAAAGGAGCCGGGCGCGCGTTTTGCCACGGCAAACGACATGCGCTTTGCCTTGAATGATTTCTTAGCGGGACGACCGGTCAAACTGGGCGGTCAGACGTATGGTCCCGACGACGACTTCACCAGCCGCCGCACCAGCGTCATTGCGCCCATCGCTGCAGACACCACGCAGGTTCTTCCCGTGACGAATGGCGCGGGCACCGCTTCCTACAATCAGCAGCAGCGCCGCTATTCGGATCAAGATGCGGGAAAGAAGAGCGGTTCTGGCAAGAAGAGAGGCGCCATTATCGCCGTTGCGGTCATTGCTGCTCTGGCGATTATCGGCGTGGTCGCGTTTATGCTCTTTGGCGGCGGCGACAAAGAAAACGTGCCCGATGTGACGGGCAAGCCATACGAAGAAGCGGTGGCGATCATTGAGGGAGCGGGCTTCGAAGTCGGCAGTATGGACAGCTCTTATGACGATACCGTGGAAGCCGGATTGGTTGTTGACCAAAATCCGAAGGGCGGAACGAAAGCCGCCAAGGGTTCCAAGATCGATATTGTCGTTTCGCAAGGTTCTGAGCAGATAGATGTGCCAAGCGTTCTCAATATGAAAGAAGAAGACGCGCGCAAGCTTCTGGCGGAAAACGATTTCCTTGTTGGCGAAGTGACCAAGCAATATAGCGACACCGTTGAGGAAGGCTTGATTGCCAGCCAAAACCCATCGGCAGGCAGCAAGGCAAACAAGGGCTCGAAGGTAAATATTGTGATTTCGGAAGGCTCTGAGGAAGTGCCTGTCCCGGATATTTCGGGTCTATCCATTGATGCTGCTCGCGCTAAAGCGGAAGGTGCTGGCTTCTCCATTTCGCAATCGGGAAGCGACTACAGCGACTCCATTTCAGCGAACTGTGTGATCAACCAGAATCCGAAGGCGGGAACGAAAGCCAAGAAGGGTTCCAACATTACGTTTGTTGTCTCGCTGGGCAAAAAAGATACGGGTGTTTCTGTCCCCAATGTTGTGGGATCTTCGCAATCCTATGCTGAAAATGCGCTGAAGGGCGCAGGTTTTAATGTGAGCGTTGCTTATAACACGTCAACGTCTGTAGCCAAAGGCAACGTTATGAATCAAAGCCCGAGCGCCGGTAGTAAGGTGAAGGAAGGAACCACCATCTACATTGAGGTTTCTTCTGGACCGCCTGAAGAAGGAGGCGGAACGCAGTCCTAAAAGTTTGCCTTTACCAAAGCATTACCTGAAAGAAAACTTAAAGATGCCTAAAAGTTGGCTTTCTTTCAGGTTGCTTTAAGGAACCGAGCGTATTATTCAAAACAGTGTTTCCCAGCACTGCGTTGTGGTAGGTAAATCAAAAACATAACAACCTTGATTCACCTACCACAAACATAAGAACATTAACAACCACCTTTTGTTCTTTTACATGACCTAACAACCAATACAAACGACCCTGCTGATTCAGCAGGGTCGTTTGTATGTCTGCTCCCAAAACGGGGACAACGGGGACGTAGCTTAATGTCCCACTTTTTATTTCAGTGCGAAAAAGTGGGACATTAAGCTACGTCCCCGTTGTCCCATTTTCACCCTTGTTATCCCATCGCCCCTGCTAGACAGCAAAACGGGACAATAGGCTACGTCCCCGTTGTCCCGGTTGTATTGTGGTTTGCGTATGCGGAAAAGACCCCGACCCTCCCGCTCATCCTTTTACCGCATATAATCTAAGGAAATCTATCCGAAAGGCTTGTATGCAGATTCTTATTGTTGAAGACGACGAACGATTAGCTGCCGCGCTTGAAAAAATCCTGCGAGATAACGGCTACGATGTCGATAAAGTATTTGATGGTCTCTCAGGCTTGGAATATGGGCGCGCGGCCGATTATGACGTGATTATCCTTGACGTCATGCTTCCCAAAATGGACGGCTTTGAAGTCTCGCGTGAACTCAGACGCTCTAGCGTCAACACTCCCATCATGTTGCTCACGGCACGCGATGCCACAACCGACAAGATCACGGGCTACGACTCAGGCGCAGACGATTACATGACCAAGCCTTTCTCACCGGCCGAGCTCATGGCGCATTTGCGCGCATTGACCCGCCGCCAAGGCGAGGTGCGCTTTGAGAACCTGAACGAGGGCGATCTCTCGCTCGATCTTGAGAGCTTCACGTTAACCTGCGGTTCTAAATCGATTCAGCTCAGCTCCAAAGAGTTCGACATCTTAAAGATCCTTATGAGCAATGCCGGCGTTGTTATGTCGAAGGAAAAGCTCATCGACAAAGCCTGGGGCATTTCTTCGAGCGCCGGTGACAACAACGTCGAAGCCTACATCTCCTTCTTGCGCAAAAAGCTCAAGCACATAGGCTCGTGCTGCCAGATCGAGACCATCCGTCGCGCGGGTTATCGCTTTGTGGCAGGAACGGCAGGAGCTGCGGGCGAGGAAGCCGACTGAGGGATTGGCGAAGGATCCAACAGCTCAGAGCCCACTAACACAAACACCAACATAACCACGAGGACAAGCGCCAACTAACTAACCAACAAACAAACCAACAAACAAACCACCCAACCAACCAACGAAGCAAAACCATAAGGACACGCATCGCATGTTTTCGCCCTTCAAAAAAACTGGCCAGATCACGGATCAAAACACCATGTTGCGCACGTTGCGCATCAAGTTCATTGTTATCAACATGGCGCTTGCGGTCATTGTGTTGTTCTCGTCTTTCAGCCTGGTGTGCTACATCAATTACATGACACGGCTTGACACGGTTTTTTCCGAGCTTGAAGTTGTTTTGCGCGATGCCGAAATAACCTACATCCCAAGAATCGAAAGCACCGAACGCCTTGTAATCAATGTGGGCGATAATCCCACAGCTGCAGTTCGAGCCACGGATACCACAACGTCCCCATCGGCCACGTCAACATCCACCACACCCAAATCCACAACGTCCACGACAAGCAAATCCACAACCACAACCCCAACCAATTCTGCAACCAGCATGTCTTCTGCTACATCAAGTGCAAGCCACGCTTCAGAGCTGAATCAGGTCAAGCTCGTCGCTGTCTACAACGTGAACCCCGACGGCATGTATTCCACGCTCTACGACTACACAAGCGTCTCCATTCCAGAGGCTGTCATTTTGAACGCGAACGAGACCGTCATCAACAGCCCTCAGGATGAAGGCTATCTGGAGCAATACAGTTTGTTCTATAGCAAGGCGCCCTCTCGGTCGATCCAAGGGAACTGCCTTATTGCTTACGCGGATGGTAGCAGTATGAAAGATTGGCAAAGCCTCGTCTTCATTCTGGTTGTGGTCGGACTGAGCGCGCTCATCGTGTTCTTTGTGATTAACATCAAGTTCTCAAAATGGGCGGTAAAGCCCATAGCGATTTCCATCAAACAGCAACAGCAATTTACAGCTGATGCCTCGCATGAACTCAAAACGCCGCTCACGGTAATCCTGGCGAACATGGCTATCCTCAAATCGCAAAAAGACGATTCCGTCGAAAGCCAAATGCAATGGATTGACAGCACGCAGCTTGAGGCAGAACGCATGCAGTTGCTCGTCAACGATATGCTCGCGCTTTCACGCCCAGACAGCCAAAAACAGCAGGTTATCTGCGAGGACATTGATTATTCCGATCTTGTGGAAGGCGAAGTATTGCAATTCGAATCGGTCGCGTTCGAGCGCGGTGTTGAACTTGAAAGCAGTATTGAGGCAGGTCTCTATGTTTCCGGCAATACCGAGCGGCTGTGCCGTATGGTTGGCACGCTTGTCGACAATGCGTGCAAGTATGCCGACGTCCAAGAGACGTCAGATGAGAAGCCACGCGTAGATGTCACGCTAGTAGAAAAAACTGTGAACAGTATTCGCGCTAATACCGCAGAGCTCATTGTGCACAACAATGGTTCAGCTATTCCCGAAGAGGACCTTCCGTTCATTTTCAACCGCTTCTACCGTGCCGACAAAGCAAGAACCAGCTCTAAGGGAGGTTACGGTTTAGGCCTTGCGATCGGCCAGGAGATTGCCAAAGAGCACAACGGAAATATAACAGTTTCCAGTTCGCCGGAAGAAGGAACAACCTTTACCGTCACACTACCTCTTATAGATCGTTCTTAAACGAAGAGCGAGCAGGCGTGACTGTTGCACCGGCCGCCCTTCGCGCACAATGATCAGGTAAGTAATGGCGTTGAGGGGAGTTCCCATGAGCGGTAAAAACAAAGGTCTCATAGCCGAGTTCAAAGAATTCATCAATCAAGGCAATGTTGTCGACATGGCCGTTGGCATTATCATTGGCGCAGCGTTTACGTCCATCGTCACCGCCCTCGTCAACAACATCATCACACCGCTCATCACGCTCATCACTGGCGGCAATGGAACCAATATTGGTGGTCTTGCCATTCCCGTGACAGACACGCAAAGCATCGACTTCGGCGCCTTCATTGGAGCCATCATCAACTTTCTCATCATTGCGTTCTGTGTGTTCCTTATGGTGAAAGCGTTCAACAAGATGAAGAATGGTGGTATGAAATTCATGCATCGCAACGAGAAAGGCGAAGAAGTTATAGAAGTTGCCCCAATTTGCCCTTACTGCAAAGAAGAGGTCAATGTAGGAGCCACTCGCTGCTACCATTGCGCCGCCGACCTTCCCGAACCTGCCGCAATGCACGAAGAAGTGGCATAGCTTATCACGCACACAAAAACGGCACGGCTTGTTAAGCACATAAAAGCGATATAACTTATCAAGCACACAAAAAAGAGCACTGCCGTCCAAAATCTAAGGGGGATGGGTGGATAAGGCAAAAATCGAGGAAGGCGTACGCCTGATTCTGCAAGGCATTGGCGAAGATCCCAATCGCGAAGGGTTGCTCAAAACGCCTGCGCGTGTTGCTCGCATGTATGAAGAAGTGTTTTCAGGTATAACCGAAGATCCCGCGCGCCATTTTGAAACCACATTCGACGAGCATCACGAAGAGATGGTGCTCGTGCGCGACATACCGTTCTATTCCATGTGTGAACATCACCTGGTGCCCTTCTTCGGCATGGCCCACGTTGCCTACATTCCCGCGGCCGACGGCAGAATCTGCGGCCTGTCAAAACTCGCCCGCCTCGTTGATGCCTACGCGAAGCGGCCGCAAGTCCAAGAGCGTCTCACTTCCCAAATCGCCGATACGCTTATCGATCAGCTGCATCCGCAAGGCGTGCTGGTGGTGCTCGAGGCAGAGCACCTCTGCATGAGCATGCGCGGCGTCAAAAAGGCAGGCAGCAAGACAACAACCAGCGCGGTGCGCGGCATTTTCGAGAAAAGCCAAGCAACCAGAAGCGAAGCGCTGAGCCTGATCTTCAGAGGTTAACGCCCACACGTCGTTCCTCTTCCCTCCGACCTCGTGGTGAAGCGCTAAAATACACGAATGCAGAAAACGCGCGAAGAAATAGTCAAGTCGTTCAAAGCATCTTTCGGGGCGATTATGACGCTTATCATTTCGATCGTCTGCTTTTTGATCTTCCTCTATATCGTCATGATCATTGTCCGGTTCATCGTCGGGTTTTCAATCTATGCGCACGGCGAGCAGGGCAGAGGCAAGCACAGCATGTGGCAGCGTTTCACACTTTACGATGTTCGCGTCATCGGACATTATCTGGGAATGCTTATTATGTTTTCGGCGCTGCTCATGGTGGTGCCTTTCGTCACGGCGCTGATTTTCCAAGAATGGGATCCGGCATATCGCTACCTCTATTCTATTGGCATTGCCCTTGTTGTCGGTGCGCTGCTCCGTTTCTGCCGCATTCAGCCCGGTCGTCTCAATCGTCAACAGGCACTTGCCGTGGTGGGGCTCGCGTGGGTCGTCCTTGGCCTGTTCTGCTCCATCCCGCTTTTTTTCTCGGGGCATTACACAACTTATCTCGACGCGCTTTTCGACGGCGTTTCGGGACTCACTACCACAGGAGCCTCGCTTGTCGTCAACCTTGACCATATGTCGTATGCCGACAACATGTTTCGCTTTATGATGCATCTGCTGGGTGGTCTTGGACTCATTGTTGTGGCGCTTTCGCTGGGCCTGTTTGGAAAAGGTGGAGGAGCGTCGCTGTATAAGTCGGAAGGTCGCAGCGAACATGTGGTACCGAACGTCGTGCAAACGACCAAGTTCATTGCGACACTGACCGCTTGGATTGTCTCCATCTCAACGGTTATCATCGCTATCTTGATGGGTATTTCAGGTATCGAACCCGTACGCGCATTCCTTCAATCGCTTTGGGTTTCGATTTCGGGATTTGTTACCGGTGGCTTTACGCCCATGCAGCAATCTATTCTGTATTACCATTCCTTTCCCATTGAGTTTTTGCTCATGATCATCATGCTGTTTGGCACTATCGGTTTTGTGCTCTATGCCGAAATATTGCGCGGACACATCCGCGAGTTCTTCAAAGATATCGAAATGCGCACCACCGTGATATGGCTTGCCGCCATGATCATCGTCTTTACGGCATCCCTTGCCTCGTCGGCTTTGTTCCTCGATCTTCCCGCGCTCTTGCGCCAAGGCGTATTCATGGCCATTTCCGCTTTTACGACGACAGGTTTTTCTATCATCACGGTGAACCAGTTGCTTGTCGTGTTCACCTCAGGTGCCTTTTTGACCATCGGCTTGATCATGGCAGTAGGAGGTTGTGCCGGGTCGACCGCAGGCGGCATTAAGATCAACCGCGTGGGGATGATCGCGAAGTCGATCGTGTCAACGGTGAAGGAAGCCGTGTCGCCCGATTCTGCCACGGTCGTTGTTTCCTACAACCATATAGGCAAGCGCATTTTGACTTCGACCATTGCT
>CAYPKC010000029.1:0-4474 GCA_964411215.1 uncultured Eggerthellaceae bacterium
CCCGAAGGCAAGTTTGTGGTGCCAACCATGGACGGAACACCCCTTGAAGTGGAGCGCGTCGGCGGTCCGGTCATTGTAGAAGGCGAAGAGGCTGTGGAAGGCGAAGCAACCGCAGAAGGCGAAGAAGTAACGGACGTTGAAGAGACCGTAGAGGCTGATGAGACAACCGAAGAACCTGCGGAAAGCGAGCCACTTGAAGCTGAAGGGGAATCTGAAACCGAAGGGGAAGAGCAGCTTGAAGAGCCTGTAGAAGAAATGACGTCGACAGAACCACAAGAAGAATCACAAGCACGTCAAGAAGAACCGCAAGAAGAACCGCAAGAAGGCGAACAAGAAGAGCCGCACGTCGACGTTATAGAGGCAGAGACATCCGAGACAACGGTGGTGCCCGTGGTTTCCGCAGAAACTCCACCGAAGAAGAAGTCATGGTTCAAGAGGATGTTCGGATAATACGGTTTATTGGTGTTATCCTGTAGGCGATTGAAAACAGCTGACTTTCGTGATCGATTAAGCCAGCACGCACATCTCGTTGCACCGATATAGAAGGGATCTTCAATGGAGCTTTTCGGTATGCATATAGAGCCGTGGGTAATCGGCGTCATTGTCGCAATCATCGTTATCTTGATCGTGGCTTTCATCGCTAAAGGCTTCTTCGACGAAATGAAGAAAAAATAGCAGCGTCGCCTCTTTGCGCATGCCTTCCCAAAGCTTTTGCTTATCGGGAAAGCATGCCCATGATCTGCAGGACAGATCGATATGAACGATAAAGCGAAAAAGAAGCGCAGTGGTGTTTGGCGCGTTATATCTATCGTCTCTCTGGTCATAGCCCTTGCCGCTATTGCTGTTGTCGGCTACATTTTCTACGGCTATTGGGCAGGCCAAGACCAGTACGACAAGCTCGAAGAGCACATGACGGTCGAAAGCGATAACGGCGTGTACACCCTTGCCTCGTTTAAAGTCGACTGGGATGCGCTTCGTGCCATTAATCCTGACGTTGTCGGTTGGGTCTATTTGCCGGATTCGCCTATCAACTATCCCATCGTGAGGCGTGAGGGCAACGACAAGTATTACATGAAGCACAACTTCGATGGCTCAGTACCCAATAGCTGGTCGCCCGAGTATGGATGCCCCATGCTTGCGAGCATTAACTCGCCGTATTGGACAGATCAGGCAAATTTCGTTGCAGGCCATCATATGTTAAACGGCATGCTCTTCAGCTTCCTTGACAACATGATTGATAACAACGGCTTTAATACCCATAGAACTTTCTACGTCTTAACGCCGCAAGGCAATTTCAAAACGACTGCGTTTGCTGCGGATAAAATCAAAGGATGGCGCAAAGACATTGTCATTCCGAACTTTGAGACACGGGAAGAGTTCGACCAGTATCTGCAGGAGCGTGTAAACGAATCCCAAGTGACCCCCGACCCGCCCGCGCCTCCTGTCCAAGATATTGACCAGGTCATAGCGTTTTACACATGCAATGAGCCAGATAACAGCTACCGCATCATTGTGTTCTGCTCTGTCGATGAATTCCTTCCGGCAGGCAGCGAAGTTACGCAAGGCAATGCGCTTATTCCGGCCGAGGATGTGGAAAACGCCAACGCTGCGGCACAAAACCGCATTCAATAACACGTGGTATGAAACCTGTAGGATTTCGAGAGATTGAGGAAAGCTAGCATGTCCGAGCAGATCACCTATTCAGATGCAGGCGTCGATATTGTTGAAGGCGCACGTGCCGTCGATGCCATTAAGCCGCTCGTTAAACGCACCTATCGCAAGGAAGTGATTGGCGACATCGGTGGATTCGGCGGTCTGTTCTCCATTGCTGCCGCCCGTGATATGCAAGATCCCGTGCTCGTGAGCGGAACGGATGGCGTCGGCACCAAGCTCAAGGTTGCCCAGATGCTCGGCGTGCACAACACGGTGGGTATTGACCTTGTGGCCATGTGCGCCAACGATATCCTTGCAACCGGTGCCGAGCCACTCTTTTTCTTGGATTACGTCGCGGTCGGCAAGTTAGATGCGCAAGCGATGAAGGCCATTGTCGAAGGCATTGCCGACGGCTGCATTATGGCGGGCTGCTCGCTCATTGGCGGAGAGATGGCAGAACACCCCGGCGTCATGGAAGAAGACGACTACGATCTTTCCGGCTTCTGCGTCGGGCTCGTTGACCGTGCCCATATGCTCGATTCCGAACGCGTGCGCCCGCACGATGTGCTGATAGCACTCCCTTCGAGCGGTTTGCATTCAAACGGTTATTCCCTAGCCCGTAAAGTCGCGGTGGATGGCAAAGCGATGGAAGAGCTTTCCAAGCCGCGCGATTACCTTGAGGATAAAAGCGTTTTGGAGGCGCTCCTTGAACCGACGCGCATCTACGTAAAGCCGGTACAGCAGGTGATGCAGGCAGTGCCCGATGCTATTCGCTCGCTTGCCCATATCACCGGCGGCGGCATCTCTGAGAATTTGAATCGTGCGCTGCCGGCCACCATTAACGCAGAAGTCAAACTGGGAACGTGGAAGATACCGCCCATTGTCACGTTTATCTGCGATTGCGCCAACCTTTCGCAAGAAGAAGCGCTTAAGACCTTCAACATGGGCATCGGCATGGTGCTCGTGGTTGATCCTGCCAAAGAGCAAGAGGTATGCGCGGCGCTGAAAGCAGCCGGCGAAGAGTACTTCATCATTGGCGAGACGGTGGAAGGCGAGGGGAAGGTGACCTATGTCGAAGCTTAAGATCGGCGTACTGCTTTCTGGAAGCGGTACTAACCTTCAAGCCATCATAGATGCCATACGAAACGAAGACTTGCCAATCGAGATTGTGCACGTGGCTTCATCGCGACCTGATGCCTATGGCATTCAGCGTGCGACCGAAGCGGGCATTCAAGTCACCATCCTCAATCGCGCCATGTATGAAAGCCCTGAGGTGGCCGATGCCATCATTGTGGGAGCCATGCAGCGCGCGGGAGCAGAATACCTTGTCATGGCAGGGTACATGCGCAAGGTCACGCACGTCATATTGCAAGCCTTCCCCAATCGCGTTATTAACTTGCACCCGGCGCTGTTGCCGTCATTTAAAGGGGCGCATGCGATTCAAGATGCGTGGGATGCGGGCGTGAAAGTGACCGGGGTGACGGTGCACTTCGCCAACGAGGAATACGACAAAGGCCCCATCATCGCCCAAGAGCCGTTGTCCATTGATGAAACCATGACGCTCGACGAGCTTGAGGCCGCGATTCACGCCATTGAGCATAAGCTCTATCCGCGCGTGTTGCGCTTGTTGGCAGAAGGCCGCATCTCCCTTGACGGAAAGAACCACGTACGCATTTCTTAGCTTGCCTTCACCTTCTATTTGCCTTATTATTTAGCGGTTACTTTCAAAAGCCCCGTAAACGCAGGTGGAAGTGCGAAAATGCGCCTCGGAGTCCAGGCCGCAGGCACAATTTAGGCACGATGCATACGCGTCTGCCTTACGCGTTCAGCCTCACTTTTGAAAACTAACATCACGCAACGTCGGTTTCGCCCACCGCTTCGGTGTGGCGGAAGCTTCTGCCGACTGCGCGTAACTAGCAAAGGATGCACACTGTGAAAACGTATCATGCAAAGCCCGGCGAAGTCGAGCGCAAATGGTATCTGATCGACGCGGACGGCCTCGTGCTCGGACGTGTAGCCACCTTGGCTGCTCAGATCCTTCGCGGCAAGACCAAGCCACAGTACACGCCCCATGTCGATGTGGGGGACTTCGTTGTTATCGTGAACGCTGACAAAATCCGCGTTACCGGTAACAAGGCTCAAGCCAAGGAATATTTCCGCCACAGCGGATTCCCAGGCGGCCTGAAGTCCGAAAACTTTGAAGCTGCGATGCAAAAGCATCCCGAGCGCGTTATCGAGCATGCTGTCAAAGGTATGCTTCCGAAGACCACTCTTGGTCGCGCACAGGGAATGAAGCTGAAGGTTTATGCGGGACCAGATCATCCGCATGCAGCACAGCAGCCAGAGAAGATCGAGATGGAGGCATAAGATGGCAACCGGCAAAGTCAAGACAGAAGCCCTTTACTATGGCACGGGCCGTCGCAAGACCTCTGTTGCTCGCGTACGTCTCGTTCCTGGCACCGGCAAAGTGACCGTGAATGGCCGCGAAGGCGAGCAGTATTTCACGCGCGAAGGCCAACTCGCTGCAGCACTTGCTCCGTTTAAAGTTACTGACACGCAAGGCCACTTCGACGTGATTGCCCGCATCAATGGCGGCGGTACCACCGGTCAGGCAGGCGCCTTAAGACTCGGCATCTCCCGAGCACTTCTTGAGGCTGGCGATTATCGCGCCGAGCTCAAGAAAGCAGGCTTCCTTACCCGTGACGCCCGTATGGTAGAGCGCAAGAAGTACGGTTTGAAGAAGGCGCGCAAACGCCCTCAGTTCTCAAAGCGCTAGTTTTTATGTTCCGGCGGCCACTACGGTCGCCGGTTTTTTATGGCG
>CAYPKC010000029.1:4574-10863 GCA_964411215.1 uncultured Eggerthellaceae bacterium
CGTGATTCGGCTTCATGCCAGACAAACAAAAGCAAACCTTTCGGCAAAACAGATATAATTTAGCGAGTACGTTTTTTGCTTTTAGAAAGGAAGCGCAATGGCGACAATCGATACCATTACAACTATTCTGAATGACAACCTTGATATCGAACCTGAGAAGGTAACTGAAGACGCAACCTTTGAGTCTTTGGGCATCGATTCTTTAGATATGGCAGAGCTGACCTGCACCCTTGAGGAAGAGCTTGATATCGACTTTGGTGAGCCTGAAGGCATTACCACCATCGGTGAGCTTGTTACCTACATCGACTCGCTGTAAGCACGCGTCTTACGTATCGAATTAGGGTGTCCCTATGAAAACCCGTGTAACTGAGCTTCTGGGAATTGAAAAGCCCATCATCCAAGGCGCTATGGCGTGGATTGCCGATGCATCACTTGCTTCTGCGGTAAGCGAAGCTGGCGGCCTTGGCATTATCGCTTGCGGAAATGCGCCTTTGTCTTGGGTTGAGCAGCAGATCAACGAAGCTCGCGCGAAAACGAACAAACCTATTGGCGCCAACATCATGCTCATGAATCCAGAGGCTCCGCAGCTTGCGCAACTTCTGGCAGACATGCGCGTCGATGTTGTCACCACCGGTGCCGGCTCTCCCGCTCCCTACATTGAGATGTGGAAGGCGGCAGGCATTAAAGTGATCCCCGTTATCGCATCAGTGGCTCACGCAAAACGCATGGCGCGTGCTGGTGCAGACGCGCTTGTGGCAGAAGGCCAAGAGGCCGGCGGCCATATCGGCGAGCTGACCACCATGGCTTTAACGCCTTCGGTGTGCGAAGCCGTCGATATCCCGGTCATTACCGCCGGTGGCGTTGCAGACGGACGCGGTGTGGTAGCTGCCTTCGCCCTTGGCGCAGAAGGCGTGCAAGTCGGCACCCGTTTCCTGACGGCGGAAGAGTGCACGGTGCATCCGGCTTACAAGCAAAAGATCATTGAGGCAAAAGATTCCGACACCATTGTGACGGGTCGTTTGGTTGGCCATCCTGCACGTCAGCTCAAGAATAAGTTTTCGCGGGGTGCGAAAGCTGCCGAAGAGCGTATGGCAGCTGGCGAAGATGTCGATATGGAAGAGATCTTGGCCGGCTCCCTGAAACGCGCAGTGGTCGATGGCGATATGGTGAACGGGTCGATCATGAGCGGACAAGTGGCATCGCTTGTGAACGACATGAAGCCGGCAAAGCAGATCATTGATGATATGTTTTCTGAAGCAGAAGCATGGGGCGCTTGTAATTTGCAAACCATGGCCGAAAAAAATGCCACACGGTCATGGTGCAAGTAACTAAGAATCATGGCCGTTCGCCTCATCCGGCGAGCGGCCTTTTTTCTTTCTAGCCAGTGGTACAACGGACAACGGGGACGTAGCCTATTGTCCCAAAGTGGGACAACGGGGACGTAGCTTAATGTCCCACTTTTGCAATCTCATCAAACAAGACAAGGAGAATGCTCTATGACGGTATGGCTTTGCTCTGGACAAGGAGCGCAAAAGCCCGGAATGGGCGCTGATCTGATCGTCGTTCCAGAAGTTGCAGAGACGTTCAAGGTCATGTCCCGCATTCTTGGCATTGACCTGGAAAAACTCACGGAAGACGGCACACCTGATCAAGTCAATGAGCCTGAAGTGGCCCAAGCCCTCACCATGGTCGTTTCAGTTGGCGTGGGGCAAGCGCTCAAAGCGCGCGGCTTTTCGCCTGATGCGATCATCGGGTTTTCCCTCGGCGAGATTTCGGCGCTTGTTCTTGCGGATATCCTAACCCTTGAAGATGCCGCCAAACTCCTTAAGGTGCGCGCCCGCGCCATGGCGCAAGCGTGCAAAGAGACAAAAGGCGGCATGGTGGCACTCATGGGCGCCTCCCTTGAAGACGCGCAGAAGCTTTGCGAAGAAGCGGCGGACGGCGAAGTGCTTGTGTGCGCAAACCATAACGCCCCCGGCCAAATAGTCATTTCAGGCCAGGAAGCCGCCCTTGATCGCGCGCAAGAGTTGTGGAAGAGCGCGGGCAAGAAGAGCAAGCGGCTTGCCACTGCAGGTGCGTTCCACTCAGAGCTCATGGCTGGCGCGGCACGCGAGGTCGAAGACTTCTGCTCAACGCTCGTTTTTGCTGAGCCGTCTTGCACGCTTGTGTGCAATACCGATGCTGCCCCGTTTGAGATTGCTCACGCGGCGGAGAGGCTGGGTAAGCAAGTCAAGAGCGGTGTTTTGTTTGAGCAAAGCGTTCGCGCCATGCTTAACGCGGGCGAGACCGACTTTGTTGAAGTGGGCTTTGGCGGCGTGCTCTGTAATCTGGTAAAACGCATTGACAAGGTAACGACTCGTCACGCGCTTGGCAAGTACGCACCATTCTCCGCTTGTGTGGAAGAGCACTAAGGCGCATCAGCAGATACAGGCCACGCATTCATAAGATGCGGGGAAGGCGATTCGCGATAAGAACAAATCGCATGATAACCATGGCGAAGGGGACAGCGAACATGACAGCAGAAACAGCAACAGACACGACAGGCACGTCAGCATCAGCGAAAGCGACAGCAGAAAACGGTGAGACGCACACGCAAGTTGCCCTTATCACGGGTGCTGCAAAAGGCATTGGTGCTGCGATCGCCAAGCGGCTTGCCCACGACGGCTTCAACGTGGTGATTAACTACCATTCAGACGGCAGCGCCGAAGCGGCAGAATGCGCAGCAGAAGCCATCCACACGGAGTGCGGCGTTGAAACCCTGGCGGTCCAATGCGATGTTTCTGACTATGTTGCCGTCAAAGAGATGGCGGCTCTTATTAAAGAGCGCTTCGGCAGAATAGACGTGCTGGTCAACAACGCCGGCATCACGAAAGACGGCCTGCTCATGCGCATGTCCGAAGAGCAATTCGACGACGTCATTCGCACCAATCTGGCAGGTACGTTTAACTGCATGCGCCATATCGCTCCCATCATGGTCAAGCAGCGCTCCGGACGCATCATCAACATCTCCAGCGTGGTCGGCGTGTATGGCAATGCGGGGCAGATCAATTATGCCGCCTCGAAAGCAGGCATAATCGGTATGACCAAGACCGCGGCAAAAGAGCTTGGGAGCAGAAACATTACAGTCAATGCCGTGGCGCCCGGCTTTATCGAGACCGACATGACCGCAGCTCTTGGCGAGAAAGCATCGGAAGCACTGACAGGAAGGATTGCCCTGGGAAGGCTCGGGCAGACCGAAGACGTGGCTAACGCGGTTTCTTTCTTCGCAGACTCAAGAACTTCTTATGTAACGGGTCAAATTCTGTCCGTAGATGGCGGAATTTCAATATAATTAAACAGTTTATGTTCTGATTTGATTGGATTGACAATGACCGAAGGTATTCCGAGAAGAGTAGTCATAACGGGAGTAGGGGCTGTATCGCCCGTTGGCATTGGGGCAGACAGGCTCTTTCAAGCCGCCGTTGACGGAGAATGCGGACTCAAACCGCTTGAAACCGATGCCGCGCAGGCAGTCAATGTGCATGTTGCGGGCACGGTGACCGATTTCGATGGCGTTGAACTGGGACTCACCAAAAAGCAGGCCAGACGCTGGGAGCGCTTTGTCCAGTTTGCCGTCGTGGCTGCTGACGAAGCTATGAAGAGCGCCGGATTTGCCCAGGTTGCTGCGGAAGACGATCAGGGAGCAACCGAATCTGGCTTTATGCTTCCCGAAGGCACCGATCCCAATCGGTTTGCCGTGGTCTTCGGAAGCGGTATTGGCGGTATGGAAATGTTTACGGCCGAAGCCGTCAAGCTGCACGAAAAGGGTGCCAAGCGCGTCAATCCGCTGTTTATCCCGACCATGATTTCCAATATTGCTGCTGGCGAACTATCGATCCGCTATGGTCTTAAAGGCGAATGCAGCAATTCGGTGGTGGCGTGCACGACCGGCACGCAATGCATCGGCGAGGCGTACCGCCTCATCAAATACGGCATTGCCGATTATGCGCTTGCTGGCGGCGCGGAAGAATCTGTCTGCGACATCGCCATCGCCGGTTTTGCCAACTTGGGCGCTCTTTCGACCACAGAAGACCCGGCCGAAGCAAGCCGCCCCTTCGACAAAGACCGTAACGGATTTGTCGCAGGCGAAGGCGCCGGTGCGCTGGTGCTTGAAACGCTTGAAGGCGCGCAAGCCCGTGGCGCTCACATTATTGCAGAGATCGTGGGCTTCGGCACTTCTTGCGACGCCTATCACATAACATCACCCGACCCAACTGGTGACGGCGTGGTGCGTGCCATGCGTAGAGCACTCGACGAAGCGGGGTACGCTCCTTCCGACGTTGGCCACCTCAACGCCCACGGCACTTCAACGCACATCAACGATGCGACTGAGGCGAAAGCCTTCTGCGATCTGCAAGGCGTTGAGTTCTCGGACATTCCGGTCACGTCGACAAAGGGCATGACCGGCCATATGCTGGGCGCTGCCGGTGCTGTCGAGGCCATTGTGGCAGCACTTTCGGTAGAAAACGAACTGGTACCACCAACGGTCGGCTTTAAGAATGCTGACGAAGAATGCCCCGTTACTGTATACACTGAAGTGAAGCGCAATTGTCCGCAAAAAGTGGTGCTCTCAAACTCAATCGGTTTTGGCGGCCACAATGCGACATTGGCACTAGCACCTTATAAGGAATAACAATCAGAAGGGCACCCGCAGCACAGGTGTGCTCTTGATTGCGAAAGGTTGAGGTTCCATATGCCGAAAGTCGATTTTCCATGTGGAGAAGAAGGCGTAAAGCTGTTGCTTCCGCATAGAGAGCCCTTTTTGTGGGTCAGCCGTATCTTGGAATGCGATCCTGGCGAGCACATTGTTGCGGAACTTGATGTTGCCACCGATCTCCCTTTGTTCCAAGGCCATTTTCCGGGGCATCCGGTCTTTCCGGGTGTGCTGATTATGGAAGCGCTCGCGCAAGCGGCGTGCTGCTGCATCTTCGCTGATCCTGAGCGTGAAGTCGGCGTGGGCTACTTCGGGGGCCTTGATAAGGCGAAGTTCCGCGAAACGGTGCTTCCCGGCGACACGATAAGACTTGAGGCGCACATTCTTCAAAAGAGTTCACGGTTTTGCAAGGCGGAAGTGGCAGCCTATAAAGGTGATAAACTTGCCGCTTCAGCAGTTCAGAAATACATGATGCTTGGTTAAGGCGTCAGTGCTTGCGCACATGAGCGCAGTTAAGGATGTTGATCATGGATCCTAACGCTTACTACAAATACTCTGATTTCGGCACCATTGACAATCCGCGTCCGCGCGAAGAGCCGCACCCTCAACCGGAGCATTCATCAGATGCCGCTTTTGAGAGTTCGCCTGTCCAGGGCAATGCCAATGTGGTGTACGATCTCGCGTCGCTGGCGCAAGATCGCGAAGGCAGCGTGCTGGTTGCAGGGTATGGTATCGCGCAGAAAAGCGTTGTTCGCTCAGCAAACGATTTGAACATCACGCCGCTGTTCACGACAGGTACCGATGATAAGTTCCACGCCTTTTCGTTCGGAGGAACGTCAAACACGGTGTGTTTGGGCAAGAAGTTCGACAGCAGGCTCTTTACCAACGAGTTCAACATTCTTCAAGCGGCGGAAAACTGCAATGCCAAAGTAATCCTGTGGACGTTGTCAGAAGAGCCAAGCCGGCTTCTGCAAGAAGAGTGCTTGCGTACGGACATTTTGCTTCTCGTGCCGCTCAAAGGAGATAAATCGCATACGCTTTGGGAGCGTGCGTTAAACCCCGAGATAGCCCAGGCTGTTGAGAGCGGAGCGCTTGAGCTTCATCCCATAACGTGGAGAAAGTGCGCTAAGTGCGGCTTTACCAACGACAATCGCGCCGCTGTCAAACATGGCTTTAGGTGTCCCACCTGCAATGAGCTTTTGCGGTTGACGTCAAATGAGCGCATGTCAATGACGTTCGACCGGGGAAGCGTTGAGGAATGGGATCTCTACCTCGACGAGACAAATCCCATGGATTACCCGGATTATGACCAGATCATTGAAAAGAACCGAACGGCAACGGGACTTGACGAGGCAGTGTGCACGGGATGCGCTGCTATCCAAGGATCCAAAGTTGCGTTCGGCATTATGGATTCCGGTTTCATGATGGGTTCAATGGGAAGTGTTGTGGGCGAAAAGCTTACGCGCATGATCGAAAAGGCAACCGAGCTTCGCCTGCCGATCGTGATCTTCTGCGCATCGGGTGGCGCCCGCATGCAGGAAGGCCTTGCCTCCCTCATGCAGATGGCAAAAGTGTCCGCGGCGCTTGAGACGCACA